>JANXXY010000474.1 GCA_025350365.1 Bacteroidales bacterium
GGAGGAAGTTCCTTACCTTTTACAAAAGCAATCTTAAGCGCTCTCAGGCGGGCAATATCTGTGTTTGGTAATCGTCGGTAAGGCATTGTTAATAAAATTAAAAATATTGTTAATAATTAATTTTTTGATGCGAATATAAGAAGAAAAATAAATACATAAGGGCTATTCGTAATTAATTAATATGTTCTACGAATTGACATCGAATTGGTTGCAAGTTAGATGAAAATTAATTATCAATGAGCCTGGTTAAAGTCACAGAAGATCATTATTTCAGCCTTTTAGCGTTAACATTTATTTTTTATCTTTGATAAAAAAAATTCCGAATATGTTTTCAGCCCAAATTTATTCAAATCGTAGAAAAAACCTCCTTAGCATGGTTGCAAAAGGATTGATTATTATCCCTGGAAATAATGAATCTCCCTCCAATTATAAAGGAAATACATACAGGTTTAGACAGGACAGCACTTTCTCCTATTTTTTTGGGATTGATGAACCAAATCTTTTGGGATTGATTGATGTTGATGAAAATCGCCAATACCTTATTGGGGATAATCTGGAAATTGAAGATATTATATGGATGGGGCTACAACCATCCATGTCGGAGAAGGCAACTTCGGTGGGTTTAACGATGGTATTGTCCCACAATGATTTTAAAACGTTCCTGTCAAACGCGATTTCAAAAAAACGTAGTATTCATTTTACTTCTCCTTACCGGGCTGAAAACGCTGCATTATTGCAAAATCTTTTAACAATTTCAGCACAAGAGTTAGATTCAACCATTTCGATGGAACTTACGAAAGCAATTGTGAGCCTTCGATCGGTAAAATCAACGGAGGAAATTTCCGAAATTGAACAAATGGTCGACGTTGCCTGGATTATGCATACAACTGCAATGAAAATTGCAAGACAGGGAACCACAGAGCGCAAAATCGCCGGCATTATTGAAGGTATTGCCTTATCCCATGGAAAAGGTGTATCTTTTCCGGTAATCCTGAGTATGAACGGAGAAACACTTCATAATCATAATCATGGAAATATACTTCAACACGGCCGGTTATTGGTGACAGACGCCGGAGCTGAATCGGAGCTTCTGTATGCTAGTGATATTACCCGAACAGTTCCTGTGGGCGGGAAATTTGACGCACGACAAAAAGATATCTACAACATTGTGTTGCAAGCAAACCTGAAAGCCATTGATATGCTTTCTCCAAAACGTCAGTACCTCGATGTACACCTAGAGGTTGGCAGGGTAATTGCTTCGGGACTTGCAGACCTGGGACTTATGAAAGGAAATATTGACGATATCGTGCATGCAGGCGCTCATGCCTTGTTCTTCCCTCATGGATTGGGACACATGTTGGGGTTGGATGTACATGACATGGAAAACCTGGGAGAAGATAACGTCGGTTATGACAATACCGTATCGCGCAGTTCACAGTTTGGATTGGCTTATCTTCGCTTTGCCCGTAAGCCTTTACCCGGATATGTTCTTACTGACGAACCTGGAATTTACTTCATACCGGCATTGATAGATCTTTGGCGAAGTGAGAAAAAATTTACCGAATTTATTAATTACGACAAGTTGGAGGCATACAAAAACTTCGGTGGAATTCGTATTGAAGATGACCTGTTGGTTACCGCCGATGGATGCAGGGTTTTGGGAAAACCCATACCCAAAACGGTTGAAGAAATTGAAGGGATAATGGGGTAAAATATAATACAAACTATAAGCTTTGCAGAGTTATTTTAAGTGACCACTTATTTCGTCATTCATCAATTTGAATAGCAATTGACCCTATTACAAGTGAATAGTTCAGGCATTGCCTAGTTTCATATTTTTTCAGTTGCGACTTAGCTAAAACCGTTCGTATTTTATCAAATTCGGCTGAATTTGAACCTCAGCCGAATAGGGTGATGAGCTAAAAAACATAAAGTTTCTCTTGTATGAATTTAGTAGGATTCTGATGGGTGCTTTCAAAAAGATAATCGTTTAAATAATTACTTTTGGGTAAATCGTTGTACTTGATAATACTAATTGATTGTAAAATAAAATTTGAATAACTCAATTCCGGTTTGCTGAATATTTTGGCAATATCTGGCAGTTCAAATTGCTGGTTGGAACAAGTGCTGTATATATTTAAAAATGTATTGTTTCCAATTTTATATTCCATTATGTACATATCTGCATCTCCCTCAATAGCAATTCATCCGTTACTTGCGTTAGCATCAATAATGATAGCGTTTACATTGAGGGGAACTAATGTACTTGGAATTTGGTCTACATTATTAGATGAATAGCTTATTTTCGAATCACTCCTAACGGTATACCCTAAATAAGTCCGCAGACTTTCCATTCCATTTGCTGGGTAATAAATATCAATAGTATTCTTATCAAAATCGCTTGAAGAATTTGAAAGAACATATTTATTATTAATATCTTCTTTTTTTGTTGTATCTGTTAGTTCAGCTGAGGTAAAAGCTATCTCGGGTAGCGCTTTATCTTCTTTTTTGCACGATTGATTAAATACACATAATACCCAAAATAAAAGGAAAAAGCTTGGTAAATAAATTGGTTGGGATGGATACCTTCTTTTGCGGAACACTGGCGTTTGTGGCAATAATTTCGCTCTTAAAATGCTACAATTTTTGGTTAAGTTTAGCTTGTAATTATTATTGAGGTGGATCTTCATCCGACCGGATCTCAATTTATAGGGCTCAAAATAAATTTAGCATGCATTAAAAATACAATAGTTCGGTAATTTCTCAACTTCGGTATTTTTATAAAATGTAATACGTTGAAATACATAGAAATAAAGAAATATTTCAATATATATCTAAGTATTTCATTTTAAATATATTGCTGAAAATTTACCGCAGTGTTGAAATAAGCAATTATGTTAAACCAGCAATAATAATTCTCGAAATTTAGTAAAAACTTAGAAACAAAAATTAAAAAGGCCTCCCAAATAAATTCAGGCAGCCTTTTATTATTTAGTTGATCTTTTAATCAGCTCAAATTTGCAGCATAAAATTCCCTGTTTAACCGGGCAATATTGGTAAGTTTAATTTCTTTC
>JANXXY010000026.1 GCA_025350365.1 Bacteroidales bacterium
TCGGTGGTGAAGGGGTGATTCTCCACCGTACCGGTGAAGGCGGGAAACCACCGGTCGGCGGTCGAGGGGTCGTAGGGGTTCTTGATGAAGACTTTGATAGTGTCGAACTTACTGAAGACACAGGAGCCAGGTCCGAATGAATATCGCTCCAAAAATCCCTGCGTGGTCTTCTGTTTAAGAGCAGCAGTCTCCAGGGTAGGATTCAAATCCAAGATAGAGTTGATGGTGGCGGTAGATCCAAGAGGCACAACCGAAGGCAACAACCCTGCATTTTTGATCTCAATCGCCCTGCAGAACTGCCGTTTATTCTTCCATATCTGGTGCTTGGGGCCTTCCGAGTAACGGCCATACGAAGTTCGCCAAACGCCCGCAAGGTTTGAGGGAGTGATCAGCCACTGGTCAAACGGGTTGGTCAGGATAATATCAACCTGATACCTTTCGACCAAGCATACAAACGTAACTACCATACCATAAAATTAGTGGGCACTCCACCATTGATTGACGGAAAACTTGACGATGACTGTTGGAAAGACGAAGGTAGCTGGTCGCAGGAATTTATTCAAAATACTCCTGTGGAACGTGGTCAGGCATCAAACCCGACTAGAATTAAAATACTGTTTGACGATAAAAATATCTATTTTGCCTTGCGTGCCTGGGATCCGGAACCTAACAAAATTAACCGATTTGTGGGTAACCGTGACGACAATTCCATTGGCGATTTAATTAGTGTATGCTTTGATACGTATCATGATTACCGCGCAGGAACCGAATTTAATATCAATGCGGGCGGAAATAAAACCGACCTGATTGTTTCCGATAACCTTTCCGTTAACCTAAACTGGAATGCCGTTTGGGAAGGGAAAACATCGATTGACGATTCGTCGTGGACAGCCGAATTTCGCATACCATTAAATCAATTACGTTACAACCATAATGATACAGGTATGGTATGGGGATTGCATGCACGGCGAATAGTTCGACGAACTCAGGAAGTAGACCAATGGAGTCTGATACCCCGCAAAAACAGCGGACACGTATATTCGTTTGGTCAGATGTATGGATTACGTGGTATTCAAAAGCCCCGATTGTTGGAATTTCTCCCTTATGTTTCGGCAAAAACTATTTCTGCCCCGGAAATTAAAGGAAGTCCTTATTCCAAGGGACGAAAATGGCAAGGAAATGCAGGTATCGATGCTAAGCTTGGCATTGGTGATTTTACACTCGATTTGACCATTAACCCCGATTTTGGACAGATTGAAGCTGATCCCTCGGTGATGAACCTTACTGCTTTCGAAACATTTTATGATGAGAAACGTCCGTTCTTTCTTGAAGGAAAACACATCTTCGATTTTTCGCCCGACCTCAACATGATGTTTTACTCCAGACGGATCGGGCATACCCCAACATTTAAGATGACAACAGACAATTTAAGTTCATTTTATGAGGGGCCTGAGCTTACATCCATCTTTAACGCGATTAAACTTACCGGTACAACGCGTAAGGGATTGTCGGTGGGTATACTCCAAAGCACTACACAGGAAGAAATTGGTCGACTTACTTATAATGGATTTGAGACAAAACCTTCGGTGGAACCGTTGACGAATTATGTGGTAGGACGTGTTCAGAAAATTGCTAACCATGGTAATACCCAATTAGGCGCTATGGTTACTTCTACCAATCGCTTACTTAACGAAATGCAGAAAAATTCGTTAAACAGTAACGCATTTACCGCAGGTGTTGACCTTTTACAATACTTCAGAAATCGTGAATATTACATCGATTTAAAAGGAATGGTTAGTTATGTGGATGGTTCGACAGGGGCAATGGTGGCTTTGCAACGAAACCCACTTCATTATTATCAGAGACCCGACGCACATGATTATCTGGGCGTGGATACAACACGTCGTTCGCTTACAGGATCGGGTGGATATGTTAGTTTTGGAAGGAAAGGGAACAAGCGATTCATCTTTTCGCAAAAAGTAAATTGGTGGTCTCCGGGTTTCGACCTCAACGATGTTGGATATTTAATGATGGCTGATTTAATTGAAAACCATACTAAAGTCGGAGTTCGTCAAACCGACCCTAAACCAGTTTTTCGGAATTTTACATTAAATCTGTCACAATCGAATTATTGGAATTACGGGGGAACAAATACCCAGAATGATGTTGGGCTTGAGTTTATCACTATGTTCACGAACCGCTGGGAATTCAATATGACTGAAAATTATATTCTTTCAGATTTGGAAACGAGGCTTTTGCGTGGAGGGCCAGCATTAAGGTTTTCGCCATATTGGCAAAATTCATTCGTTTTTAATACGGATAAATCGAAACGGGTTTCTTTCAAGCTTCAAAATAACAGTTCGGTGAGCAGTGATAAAATTTCCGGGCTTTATATGCTGAAACCAGGGGTTACCTTTCGGGTTGGAAATCATGCATATATTACCAGCGAATTTAAATATACGCATAACATCGATAACTTCATGTATGTAGCACAAAAACCTGCAAATGACGGAATGCAATATATCATGGCCCGCATAAAACAACAAACTTATAATGTCACTTTACGATTTAATTACAACTTTACGCCCGATTTATCCATTCAGTATTATGGAAGCCCTTTTATTTCGATTGGTAGTTATAACGACTTTAAAAGGGCTGACGATGCATATGCACAAAAGCTTGAAGAGCGTTTCCATACGTTTACAGAAAGCGAAATTACTTATGATAAAGTTTCGGGTAACTATAATATTGTTGATGGAGCAAATAAGTTTTCCTTTGCCAAGCCAGACTTCAGTTTCAGGGAGTTTCGTTCGAATCTGGTGTTTCGCTGGGAATATAGAGCAGGGTCCACCCTTTATATTGTTTGGGAAAATAACCTGCGCAGCAATGATAGCGTATATTATTCCTCTTTTCAACACAATGTGAACGATTTGTTTGGCGTAAACCCAACCAACGTGTTTATGGTAAAGCTAAATTTTTGGTCGGCGATATAAAACATTTTGTAATTAAACATGTGGAGTACAAAAAATTTTATGACTTTTGCATTGGTCAGTAAAGAACAACAATACCATGTGTCGAATTCTTCAATATAAGCTTTTGTTGCTTTCCATTTTCCTATTTGGAGGCAATGTTCACAAAATTCAGGCTCAATTTCCGTCCGATTCTACACAGATTTATCTGTTAACTGTTTCGTGGGGCGATGACCCCAGCTCTGCCTTTGGCCACAGTGCCATCAGGGTTTTTGATCCCACCCGGCAATACGATGTGGTATATGGTTACGGAAACTATGATTTTGACGCACCTAATTTCTATTATAAATTTACCACGGGCAAAGCGATGTATTCTATGTCCAAAAGCTCCTATGACAGGTTTTTATATGCTTACCAGATGTATGGACAAGCAATTTATGAACAGAGATTTAATCTGACAAACAAAGAGAAATGGACTTTAATTTCAAATCTGGAGGTCAATTACCAGCCTGAGAACAGGTATTATCATTACGACTTTTTTTATGATAACTGCGCTACCCGTATTCGCGATATCATCGAAAAATCGGTTGACGGAAAATTGATATACGACTCATCATATGTGAAAAAACCCTTAACATTCCGGCAATTAATCCGACCAAATTACAATAACGTACCATGGTTGAATTTTGGTATCGACCTTGTTTTCGGAACCATTACTGATAAGGTGGCAACCGTTACCGGATATATGTTTCTTCCGGAACACATGATGAGTATTTACAACAATACCACTATTGTGAAAGGCGACTTAAAAAGGCCGTTAACTCAAAAAGCACGCGAACTATTTCCAACCCGGTTGGCGTTCCAAGCTCCATCGAAGCTTTTTTCACCTGCATCGGTATTTACTCTGGCGTTTCTTTTATTTCTGGCTATTACCTTTTCTGGATACCTAAAAAAACGGTATAATCGCTGGATTGACTTCCCCCTTTTCCTGTTAATTGGTGTGCTGGGATTGCTGATGTTGTTTTTGATGGTTGCAAGTTTACACGAGGAATTGTGGTATAATTTCAATATTGTTTGGGCCACCCCGCTTGGTTTATTTATTGCTGCCGGAATTCTGTTAAAATCAAATAGCTTGTGGTTTAAATATATCCTTTGGTTTTATATTATTGTTTTAACCCTATTTATTCCTGTTTCTTTTCTCATTCCTCAGGAAATTAGTGCGGCAGCTTATCCTTTAATGGGGATCCTTTGGCTACGTAGTTTGCATATTTTGCAGTCACAGTTTTATTCCGAAAAAAGTTTATTATTTCTCAGGATACGAAGCAAGATTCATTGATACTATCGACCAGCCTTTCAGAAAAGTAAAAACTTTTTTGGTATCATAACCATCGCCCGATTCCAGCAATCCGGAATCCTGTGTGTGAATTCGTTTACCATTTTTATCCAGAACAACCAAAACCGGGAATCCAAACCGTTGTGGAAATTCCAAATCCTTTAAAGTTGCAAGATTCTTATTCTCCTTGCTATAGTTTAAAAGAACAAAAACATAATCGGCTTTCAGAACTGAATCGATCTTCGGATCTGATTTAAAAAGATTATGCAATTTAACACACCAGGGACACCAATTTCCTCCTACCTGAATTAGCACCTGTTTGTTTTCCGAG
>JANXXY010000037.1 GCA_025350365.1 Bacteroidales bacterium
GTCATAATCGACGATATCAGGAAAGTAAAGGCTTTGATGGAAAAATTACTGTTCCATTTTGTCCCGAAAGCAAACTTTCAGGAGTTGAATACAAGGATTTTATCACTAACATGTGGTACCAACGTGTTATCTCAGTGCCAATTGATTGGAATGGAAAAAAAATTCTTCTCCACTTTGGCGCTGTAGATTATAAAAGTGAATTATTTATCGACGGCAAGTTTGTTGGTCGTCACTTTGGAGGCACTTCATCGTTCGAGTTTGATATTACCTCTTTTGTTACGCCAGGAAAAGAGCATAATCTGGTGCTGTTTGTAAACGACGATCTTCGCTCGGGTAAACAAACTGCCGGAAAACAATGTTTCAATTTTTTCTCCGAAGGTTGTTCTTACACTCGTACAACAGGTATATGGCAAACGGTTTGGATGGAATCTGTTTCTCCCTCTGGTCTGAAATCAAGCCATGTTATTACCGATCTTGACCAGAAACAAGTGGTTATTTATCCTGCTTTTTACAATGAAAATACAAATGTAACTGTAAAAGTTACGCTAAAAGATAATGGAAAGATTGTTTCGCAGAAATCGATAAAAGCAAGCAATCAGGCTGTCTGTATTTTGCCGCTTGTAAATGTAAAAACATGGTCACCCGAAAGTCCTTTTCTATACGATTTAGTTTATGAGGTTGTAGATAAAGATAATAAAGTGATTGATGTAGTTAACTCCTATGTTGGAATCCGCAAAGTGCATATCGAAGGTAATCGTGTATTCCTGAATAACCAGCCATATTACCAGCGCTTGGTGCTTGATCAGGGTTTCTACCCCGATGGTATTTGGACAGCTCCATCCGATGCCGACCTAAAAAAAGATATTGAAATGTCGATGGCTGCCGGTTTCAATGGGGCTCGTTTGCATCAAAAAGTATTTGAAGAACGTTTCCATTATTGGGCTGACAAACTTGGATATTTAACCTGGGGCGAATCATCCAGCTGGGGTTCTGATTACAATAACGTAGAAGCTTCCCGCAATTTCATCACCGAATGGTCGGAAATTATCCTTCGCGACCGTAATTACCCTTCCATCATTACCTGGACACCATTTAATGAAACATGGGAATCAGATCAGGAACAATATTCTCGCTTTGTAAAAGATATTTATAAAATTACGAAAGGACTCGATCCTACAAGACCTGTTAACGATGCAAGTGGAGGAACCCATGTTGTTACTGACATTTGGACGGTTCATAATTACGAACAAAATCCAACCAAGTTGGCCGAAATACTAACACCAAATTCTGAAGGTGTGATGTTCTCGAATGATAAATACAAGTTTGCCTCGTATGCCGGTCAGCCTTACCTGCTCGATGAGTTTGGTGGCATCCGCTGGATTCCTTCCGCCAAGGATAAAAATAGCGAAAGTTCCTGGGGATATGGTGATGCACCAAAAACATTGGAAGAATATTATACACGGTTGGATGGTCAAGTAGATGCCATACTAAGTCGTCCAAATGTTTGGGGATATTGCTTTACTCAATTAACTGATGTTGAGCAGGAACAAAATGGAATTTATCTTTACAACCGCTCCTTAAAGTTTGACATGACGCGTATTCATAAAATTTTCAGTAAAAATCCCTCATTTAAATAATCAAGGGTGATGGATTAACAGAAACTGCCACTTTAAACTTAAAAATAAGTCTTTTTAGTTTAGACATTAAGTTTACGAGTGGCAGCTTTTTACCTTAAATAAACTTACCATGAATCTATATCGATCAGCGTTTATTGGGGTCACTTTACTAATTTTTTCTATTGGATGTTCTAAAGCACAAATTCAGAACATTTCTCACACCTATGTCAATCCAGTTCTGGCCATGGATTTCCCCGATCCTGCTATTATTCGAACTTCAAATGGCATTTTTTATGCCTACGCTACCCAGGGTAAAAACCAAGCAGGGTATCCGGTAAACATCCAATTGGCGAAATCGTCAGATCTCATACATTGGGAATATATCGGTGAAGCACTTCCTGTAACTCCTGAATGGGGCAAAAACAAAAACCAATACTGGGCTCCCACAGTCTCCTTTGATGCAGGAAAGAATAAATACTTCATGTATTATTCTGTGGAAAATAATGCAGGTGGAAAATGCATAGGCGTTGCATTAAGCGATAAACCTGAAGGGCCATTTACCGATGTGGGTGAACCGATGGTTTGCGGTGAAGGTTTTATAAATATCGATCCCATGGCATTCGATGACCCTCAAACAGGTAAAAAACTGCTGTATTGGGGATCTGGACTGAAAGCCATTAAAGTACAGGAACTTGATGATTCGAGAACCAAATTCAAAGAAGGATCAACGCCATTGGATGTGATCCCAGTAAATTATGATAAGGATTATGATGAATTGGTGGAAGGTGCCTGGGTGATTTTTCATGAAGGATATTATTATATTTTTTATTCGGGCAACAACTGTTGCGGGCTCGGTACCCATTATGCAGTAATGATAGCACGTTCAAAAAGTGCTTTTGGCCCTTTTGAACATCTTTCCTCCTTCTCAAAATCAGGAACCAGTGTCATACTCGGCATGTCGAATCAGTGGATTGGTCCCGGCCATAACAGCACTATCACCGACGATGCAGGAAACGATTGGATCCTTTATCATGCAGTACAGCCTAAAAACAAAGCAATGACATTTCGTGAGATGCTGATTGACCGGATAACCTGGCTAAACGGTTGGCCGATAATCGAAACAGGCAAATCTTCCTTTTTGCCGCAACCAAGTCCAATAATAAAATAATTAAAATATTAAGTTGCATTAGAGCAAATTAAATAATTGTATCACAAACACCTATATTCTTTTACTAAACTATTCCATATGTTTATACTATCTAATATTCGCAAATTATTGATTATCATCTGTCTATTTTTGACTAATCCCTTTTCTATAAATGCCCAGGAGGCGACAACACCCTATTCAGCCACCAATAATTATTTTGGAAACCGATCTCCACTGGTCAGTTCCAAATACATAAAACTTCCGGTAGGGGCTATAACTCCCGAAAGCTGGTTAAAAGAATATCTTCACCGTCAAAGCGAAGGATTAACCGGTAACCTTGGCAAAATCAGCGCCTGGCTGCAGAAGAACGATAATGCATGGCTTTCATCAAGTGGCGAAGGCAAATGGGGCTGGGAGGAAGTACCATACTGGCTTAAGGGATATGGCAATATTGGCTACATACTAAATGATAAAGCAATGATTGTCGAAACCAAAATCTGGATTGAAGGAGTGTTAAACAGTCAGCGTGAAGACGGCAATTTTGGTCCAAAAGGTTTTAGTGATGACAAACAGGATTTTTGGGCTAATATGATTATGCTTTACTGTTTGCAATCGTATTATGAATTTTCTCACGATGAACGTGTAACTAAACTCATGACGCGATATTTTAAATTTCAGCTTACTGTGCCCGATGATAAGTTTTTGAAAGGATACTGGCAGAAACTTCGCGGAGGCGACAATTTCTATAGTGTGCTTTGGCTTTACAACCATACAGGCGATAAATTTCTTTTGGACCTGGCAGAAAAAATTCACCGCAATACTTCCGACTGGTCCAGCAGAGGTAATAAACTCGAAAATGTTCTCAACCAAAAATCCATCCGCGAAGGAATGCAATGGCCCAGTTGGTATGGCGACCAGATCGACTGGCATAATGTAAATCATGCACAATGCTTTAGAGAACCAGCTCAATATTACCTGTTAAACCACGACGAAAAATACCTAAAAGCAAGTTACGAGAACTTTTCCATTATACGTGAGCATTTTGGCCAGGTACCAGGAGGTATGTTTGGCAGCGACGAAAATGCTCGTCCCGGTTATGCCGATCCGCGCCAAGGAGTAGAAACCTGTGGTTTGGTTGAACAGATGAACTCTGACGAGACCATGTTACGTATTACTGGCGACCTGTTTTGGGCTGACCATGCCGAAAATGTGGCATTCAATATGTATCCTGCAGCTGTTATGCCCGATTTTAAATCGTTGCATTATATCACAAGCCCAAACATGGTGTTATGCGATGATAAAAACCATGCCCCGGGCATTAGCAATGAAGGCCCTTTTTTGATGATGAACCCTTTTAGCAGTCGTTGCTGCCAACACAATCATTCACAGGGATGGCCATATTATGTCGAAAATCTATGGCTGGCAACGCCAGATAACGGTGCTTTTGCAGCGCTTTATGCCGCAAGTAACGCTAAAATATTGGTAGGAAATGGAACTGAGGTAGGCTTTACCGAACAAACAAACTACCCCTTTGAGGAAAAAATACAGATTACGCTTTCAATGGAAAAAGAAGTACCGTTCCCTCTCTATCTTCGTATTCCGGGATGGTGTTCGAACGCATCAGTATTGGTAAATGACAAACCCGTAAAAATTAAAATTGAATCTGGCAAAGCCTTATGCATTAACCGATCATGGAAAAATGGCGATCATGTAATACTTAATTTACCGATGACTGTTAAGGTAAAAACCTGGGAAAAGAACCACAACAGTGTGAGTGTCAATTACGGACCCTTAACCTTTTCGCTGAAAATAAAAGAAAACTATATTAAGAAAAGTAGCGATAAAACAGCCATTTCCGATTCCAAATGGCAGGAAGGAGCCGATGTTGAAAAGTGGCCATCATGGGAAATTCATCCGGCTTCGGATTGGAACTATGGTTTAATTTTCGATGCAAAAAATCCCGAAAAATCATTTAAAATTGACAAGAAAGCCTGGCCATCCAACAATTTCCCATTTACCATTAACGAAGTACCGATTGTGCTCAGGGTGAAGGCAAAACAAATACCAGAGTGGACCCTCGACAATACCCTTCTGTGTGGAGAGCTTAAAGACAGCCCGGTAGCTTCAACCCAACCCGAAGTGGAAGTTGAATTGATACCGATGGGGGCAGCACGTTTAAGAATTAGTGCCTTTCCGGTTATCGGAAATGGTAAGGATGCTCATTCATGGTAAAAATTATTAATGGAAATAAATCAGTAGTAACCGAGAAACAATTTAACTTTGAGATTTCTCACTTCGTTCGAAATGACAATCAGCTATTTATGG
>JANXXY010000058.1 GCA_025350365.1 Bacteroidales bacterium
AACCGGCGGAAAAACTGGTGACGATAAACCATTCATCAATAAACAGGTGAAAAAACTCGCAAAGAAAGGTTATTTGAAAGATGTTGAATTTATCGATGACTTCAGATCCGAAAAATTACCGGAGTTTTTTAACGGTCTCACAGTGCTTTCAGTTCCTGTATTGAAAGGAGAGGCTTTCGGTCTTTACCAACTTGAATCCATGGCATCCGGGATACCGGTTGTTCAGCCTTCATTGGGGGCTTTTCCCGAAATAATTGAGATTACCGGTGGCGGATTGATTTATCACCCAAACACGCCAAAAGCCTTGTCAACTGCATTTGCAGATCTGTTCACAAATCCTGAAAAAATAAAACAGATGAGTGTTAATGGTAAACATGCTGTTGCTGATAAGTTTAACAGCTATACGTTGGCAGAGACAATGATTAAGGTATATGAGAATGCGAGGTTGAAAAATGTTGTTTGAACACGAAGGCACTAAGAAACAGTGATACAATAAAAAGTGGAATATGATTATCCGATGTGATAATAAAAAGTTTTACCCTTACTTTTTATTATAAAGCACTCAATGAGCAAAAATGGATTATGAGATTCCTCTCTCCGTTCCAAATGACAGTTCGCATAGTGTGGTATAGAAGGAAAAGCCGCCCCTCTTCCTCCTCCTCTCCCCTCGAAGCTGCCCGTCATTCCGAACGAAGAGAGGAATCTAGCGAAGCGATTTCACCGAAGGCAATCTAGCGAAGCGAGAAAAGCACTGGCAGTGAAAGGGAAAAATTAAAGTAAGCATAAATTTAAATGAGGGCATAACTCCGGATACTCATTAAAAAAGTGGAATTAGTAGCAACGTAAAATATGCCACGAATGCACTAATAAATAAATAAAAATGACTGAAATAATTTATAAGAACCTCACTTCCAGCTCCTCTACAAACAGAGAGGGGAGCTAGATTTGTGCGAGCCAAAGTCCCTCGCCCTTTTGGGATAGGGATTTAGGGAGAGGGTCATTAAAGTTTAGGAATTAAACAGGCTATGAATTAAACAGGATATATTCTAATCTTTGCAGTATTCAAAATATAAATTAATTGGGTTTTAAAGAAACTTTATGATTATTGAACTTCAAAATATCATTAAATCATTTAAAAATGGCACCTTAGGCAATACTCGTCAGGTATTGAACGATATTTCGCTTACAATAAACTCTGGCGAATCGATGGCAATTATCGGACCATCGGGTTCCGGTAAAAGTACGTTGTTAAATATCTTGGGTACACTTGATTCACCCACTTCAGGTAACATTATTTTTAAAGGTATTGAGCTGAATAAGATGAATGAAAAGGCGCTTGCCGGAATACGTAATCAACATATTGGATTTGTTTTTCAATTGCATTATTTATTGCCACAATTAAACTTAATTGAAAATGTGCTGATTCCGGTAATTCCTGAAAAGGACAAGGGAAAACGTAAAGCTGCTCACGTGAGGGCAATGGATTTACTTCAACACGTTGGACTTGCTGATAAAACCCATCAACTTCCCGGTAAATTGTCGGTTGGTGAATGCCAGCGTGCTGCGGTTGTAAGAGCGCTAATAAATAATCCTGAGATAATACTTGCCGATGAGCCAACGGGATCATTGGATCATGATTCTGCATCATTGCTGGGCGAGATGTTAATTGACATCAACAGAACTTTTGCTGTTTCGATTGTCGTGGTTACACATTCATTGGAACTTGCAAACACCATGAATAAGGTGTATAAGCTATATAATGGAAAGCTGTTAACAGAAACTACTAACCAGTAAGCAGCATTATATGACAATCTACCGTTTAATAACAAGAAGTTTATGGTATTTTAGAAAACAGCATTTCGCGGTTTTTGTCGGCACTTTAATTAGTACGGCTGTATTAACCGGAGCTTTAATCATAGGAGATTCGGTGAATTACAGTCTGCGAAAACTTGTCGAAGTCAGGCTTGGAAATACAAAATACGTTTTAACCACCGGAAGCCGGTTTGTACGTGCCGAATTGGCCAACGAACTGTCGTCGGCCATGCATATTTCCAGCGCTTCGCTCATGTTATTGCAAGGCATTGCGATTAATACTGAGGTTAATCTCCGCATCAATACATGTCAGGTGGTGGGGATTGATAGCACATTCTGGAATTTTTCAGGCAATTCCTTGCCTTTACTGGATAATGAACAAGCGATAGTAAGCGAGAATGTTGCGCAAAAACTTAAACTTACTGTAGGCGAAGAGTTCCTGCTTAGAGTGGAAAACGCAACCATCATTCCCGTCAATGCCCCGTTTGTGCCCGAGAGCAAACCTTCTGTTGCTATTAGGTTCAAAATTAAAGCAATTGTCAATGACAGTTGCTTTGGTCGCTTTAGCCTTCGAAGCAATCAGTCCGCACCTTTCAATATTTTTGTCTCGCGCAGATTCATCTCAAAAAAACTTGACCTCTCAAATCTCTCCAATTGTATTTTATTTTCTGATCGTAAGGATAAAATCATTAGTCAGTCAGAATTGGAACATGCAATTTCCGCACATTTGCAAACGGAAGATGCCGGTCTTGATATTCATAAACTCGCTGACAGTGATCGTTATGAAATAGTGTCGAAACGCGTTTTTATTGACGAACCCATGTCGCGGGCAATTCTTCGCATCCCATTGCCAAGTGAAAAAGTTCTTACTTATCTGGTAAATGCCATTCAATTCAACGGAAAATCTACGCCATATTCATTTATTACGGCGGCAACTTTTCCAATAGTTCCGGAGAATATCAAAAATGATGAAATTATTGTTAACGACTGGCTTTCCAATGATTTGGGAATTATAGCCGGAGATACTATTTCACTCAATTATTATGTGATTGGTCCTCTACGAACATTAAGTGACAAAAGCAAACAGTTTGTCGTAAGCAAAGTTATTCCGACAGAAAGCGGCCTCGCCAATCGCAGTCTTATGCCATCTTTTCCGGGTTTGTCGGATGCAGGCAGTTGTCGCGATTGGAACACCGGCATCCCCATCGATTTAAAGAAGATTCGTGACAAGGATGAAAAATATTGGAACGATTATAAAGGTACTCCAAAGGCATTTATTTCCCTGCAAACAGGTGTTGATTTATGGGGAAACCAGTTTGGCAATCTTACAGCTATTCGCTTTAATACTAACGATATTACCATTGATTCCTTGCAAAAAGCCATTATCCGAAATTTAGTGCCTGCCGATATCGGAATTACCCTGACCCCTGTTTATCAGGATGGTTTGCAAGCAGCCAATAATGCCGTTGATTTTGGCGAACTATTTTTAAGTCTTAGTTTTTTTATAATTGCAGCTGCCATATTACTTACAGTGCTTCTGCACGCACTTAATACCGATACCAGAAGCTTGGAAAGCGGTGTTTTGGCTGGGTTAGGGCTTAGTAATAAGAGAATTTTGCATATCCGTTTTGCCGAATCGGGCATGGTAATTCTCTTTGGCGGAATATTTGGGGCATTATTTGGAATCTTCTATAATTATGGACTTATAATGGGTTTGAATTCCGTTTGGAGTGATGCGGTAAGGGCAAACATGCTGGAAGTTAACATCAAATGTTCAACTCTTTTAATAGGGGCTTTATGTGGAATATTTGTTGCTTTATTATCTGTTTTTTGGGTAACCCGATGGAAATTAAAACATTCAGTCGCTAGCCTGATCAAAGGTATATCAGACAATTCAACAGCCATTTCGTCCCGGAAACAAAGGTGGGGTAAAAGAATTGCCTATGTCGGAATTATTGGAGCTTTAATACTAGTTAGTATTTCAATTATTGTATCCTCTTTCGAAAATGCAGGAGTGTTTTTATCTGCAGGAGGATTATTTTTAATTGGAAGTTCAGCTTTTATTATTCAATACATAACCAAATTCGGTGACGATTCTGGTCAATCTGTAATGAGCATTTCTCATCTTGCTATTAAAAATGCAGGAAGAAACATTGGACGAAGCCTTACCATTATATTAGTTCTTGCCATTGGAACCTTTAGTATCATAATTACAGGATCCTACCGTAAAACTTTTTATGGAACAGAGAACATCAGAAAATCAGGCACAGGAGGATTTCTCTTTTGGGCAGAAACGACTTTGCCGGTAATTTTTAATCTCAATACTACGGAAGGTAAAAAGAACCTGACATTCAATAACGAAAAGGATTTGGAGAGTGTGCAATTCCTCCAGATACAAAGTTTAGCCGGTGACGATGCCAGCTGTTTGAATCTTAATCAGGTAAAGCGGCCACGTATCCTTGGAATTTCTACCGACGAATTTGATAAACGCGGAGCATTTTCTTTTACTCAATTACAAAAAACTGTAAATGAGCAACATCCTTGGTTAATTTTGGATAAAACGCTGGGTAAAAATATTTATCCTGCCTTTGCCGATCAAACGGTGATAAAATACGGTCTGAAAAAAGAGGTGGGGGATACCTTAAACTATAAAAATGAAATTGGCGATACCATTAGATTTGTTCTAGTCGGGGGATTAAACAATTCCATTTTTCAAGGAAATTTGTTGATATCAGACAAGGTTTTCGGTTTCCAATTTCCATCTGCGGGAGGTTCGAGAATTATGCTGATTGATGCACCGAAGAAAAATGAAGAAGCTGTTGCGGAAATAATTCGTAATAGTTTTGCAGATTATGGAATTGAAATTACACTTGCAGCCACCCGATTGGCCGAATTCAATTCTGTTGAAAACACTTACCTCACAGTTTTTATGGCTTTGGGCGGATTGGGTATCATTATTGGAACTTTTGGTATGGGAATTATTCTTTACCGTAATTTACTTGAAAGGCGTCGCGAACTGGGAGTGATGATGGCACTGGGATTTAAGAAAAGTGAGATATTCAGACTGGTTATTATTGAAAATATTTTTCTATTATCGGCCGGGATTATCTGTGGGTTTATTTCTGCCATCATTGGCATCCTTCCCTCAATTATCTCACCGGCATTTAACGTAAATGGGATATTTTTGGCTGTGCTTATTGTTTTAGTTTTTGTGATTGGCGGTTTATGGATTCTTTTTCTAGTTAAATCGTCAATAAAAGTAAGCTTGATTTCGTTATTAAGAAATGAATAAAAATGAGTAGATATTTTTAAAGACCATCGTCTACTATTTCGATACCTTCTAACTGAGACAAAATTTCGATAGCCTCCTGTCTGGAATTTCCACAGATCAGCAATTCTGCCTTGAAACCTCCACATACCTTTGGTCGGGTTTCAGAGAGAAAAATATTGCAGGTGAGTTCGTTACTTAAATGAATACATCTTACTCCTGCAGGTTTACCTTCCGGCATGCCAGGGATAACCGATGAAATTGAAGGAACTATACAACAGGCTCCGCAATTGGATCGACAGGAAATATAACCCTGGATTGTATTCATCATAACACATTTAAAGTAAGATTGATTTAATAATTTTTACCTGTGAAATACTTTGATGCAAGTAACCTCACACTAAATCGCTACTCCATAGTTTTAAAACCACTATTTTAATATTTCCCAAATGCTCGAAGCCCTTTGACTTTCACAAATCTAGCATACCTATGTGAAATAACAAAACATAATTATCTTTAGCACAAAATTAATACCACATGAAAAAACTAACAAATTTCATTCAAAGGTTTTGGAAAGGCCGAAATACCAAACCAACATCTGCAAAGTTTATTTTCATAGGAATGGGAATAATCTCAACAATTTGGTTTCTTGTAAGGGTATTACCTAAACCACAAAGGGCTGCATATCCTTGCATGAGGGCTGCAGCTCCGGTCATGTCGGGTTTTGTTATTTATCTTTTAACCATAATAGGTTCCATTGCTGCATATCGAAAAGCAAAGATGAATTTTGCGCGCTCCAAATACTTGTATGCCGTCATCTTCCTCTTTATTGCAATTATTGGGTATGTAGTATTTATCTTTCAAAATCCTGTGCAGGTTTTTGCAGGCACTTCCGCTGAATGGATTGTAAAACCCAACGAGCCAGTGGGTGTTGCTCGCGGAATTTATCAGGGAAGAGTGACATGGGTTTATGATCCTAAGGCTGCAAATTGGGATGGTACCACTGGTTATTGGTGGGACGACGCCCACACATCCCAGACGGAATCGGATATAATGATGAAGAATACACTCATTATGCTCACCGGCGAAAAGGATCTTGCTAAAGCATGGAATGCTCTTTTCGTTCATTTTAATAAAGCAAAAAAGAATATTGAGGAAGGTTATAAAACAAATCAGAAAATTGCTGTTAAAATCAACGCCAATAATAATAATGGACATGCAAATAGCAACGAAATCAACGCTTCTCCACAAATGACCTTAGCTTTATTGCGAACATTGATAAAGGATGCAAAAATACCCCAGAAAAACATTACGATATTTGATGCCAGTCGTTTTATAACAGATAATATATTTGAAAAATGTCACAAGGAATTTCCGGAAGTTGTTTTTGTTGATAATATTGGAGGCGATGGTCGCATAAAATCAACCTATGTGGATAATGCAATTCCGTATTCAGTTGATAATGGCAATCTGGCTTGTGGATTAGCTACTTGTGCTGTAGAAGCTGACTACCTGATCAATGTCGCCTTGCTAAAAGGACATGTTGGACAAGGAGTTACATTGTGCGCAAAGAATTATTATGGTGTAACGAGTATTCATAGCGATTGGCGAAAAAATGCTCATGATAATTTTAATCAAAGCAGGGATGGGAAACCAAAATATATGACTTTTGTCGATTATCTTGGTCATAAGGATCTTGGTGAAAAAACCATGCTTTTTTTAATCGATGGATTGTATGGAGCGAAATTGGTAAATGGTATTCCAACACCTAAATGGAATATGGCTCCGTTTAATAATAATTGGCCTTGCAGTTTGTTTGCATCGCAGGATGGTGTTGCTATAGATGCTGTTTGTTTGGACTTTTTAAGATCGGAATGGCCAGATATGGTTGATATTGCATATAGTGATCAGTATCTGATTGAATCAGCCTTGGCAAATAACCCTCCATCTAAAGTTATATATGACCCTGAACGGGATGGTGTTAAATGTATAAGTTTGGGCGTGATGGAACATTGGAATAATATGAAAGATAAAAAATACAGCAGAAACCTTGGGAATGGTTCCGGAATACAACTGATTCAAAAAACTATTGAATAAAATGGCTATTTGATTGGCAAATTTACTATCCACTAAATTTACCAAATAGAGGGAAGTTGAAACAGTCAATCATTTGAGTTTTTTCAAAACATCCATTGCCATTAATTTATAGAATGTTTGTCGTCCTGCAATTTTGGTAAGCAATTTATTTGCTTTGCTTGTCTGTTTAATTTTAACATAACAAAGAGCCAGATACCATTCTGCGTGTTCTATAAATGCGGTATCGTTCTGATCTATTATAAATGAAAGGTTCTTAATGGCTTTTTCGTAATCATTAGTCTCTATGTAGGATACTCCAACGAAAAAGTGAGCAGTAGTATTATTATTATCAATTTTAAGAATTTCCTCAAATTTAGCGATGGCAATAGGGTAATTACCCTTATCATATTGTTGAATTGCCGAGATAAGAGCATTTACATCATTGGTAACAGTTGATCGCGTAAGGATATCGGCATCGTATTTTTGGTAATACTGCTTAAATAACCGATCGTTTGTTGGAACAGAAATAATATTGTAAACAACAGAAGATATTACAACTACCAGAATTACAGCAGCAGCTGTAAGGAATTTTCTGCCAAGAAAGAAGGTTTGTTTGAATTTTGAATTTATATCCTTATTATCTTCATTTAGCGCACTAAGTTCTTCATTTTCAAATTGTTTTTTCGCAATTTGTATATTTTCCATAAAAGTAAACAATTCATTATCAGCCAATAACTGGTCTACTTGCAGAGTAAGACGAAGTTGCTGAGAAATCATTGGATTGGATTTAAGCTCCAATTCAAATAATTGCTTTTCTTCTACTTTCATATCACCATCTAGGTACTGAATAATCTTTTCCAGTTCTTTCATTGGACAATTCCTTATAATTAGGATTTTTAAGAATTCGCTCAATCAAATTTTTCTTACATCTGAATCGTCTGTTCTTTGTATGCTGTTCTGACAGGTACCCCATCACTTTTGTTACTTCGGTAATTGAATATCCTTGCAGTATGAGCCGTATTATTTTTTGACAATCATAAGATATTTCATTAAAATGCTGAAGAAACATTTTTCGCCTTTCAGTTTTAATTAAATCATCCATCAGCCCAAGGGTTTCGTTACTATACTCATCGCAATTTTCAATTGAAACTGTTTTTTGATCCTTATACATCAATTGACGTAACCAAGCAATTTTTAGTACCGAAAATAAATAAGTATGAAAAGAACATTGTAAAGTCAGGGAATTTTGTCTGATTTTATCAAAAAGAGTAATTAAAACATCCTGAAAAATATCTTCGGCATCTTTTTCGCTGCCACTGTTATTTTCTATGTAATGTTTTACGGACCGAAAGTTATTTCTATAGATAAAAAGAAGAACATCGCTGTCCTGTCCCCTTATTCCATCAATGATTTCTAGATCTGTGTAATTCTCCTTTCCCATGCATTAATACCGTAAATGAGCAAAAAGTAACCCTTAATATTATATGTTATACAGCATATATTCAATAATTTTTAATCACAAAAAAAATATGATTTTGTTTATCTTATATAACACTAATTAATAAGCCATTACAAAAGTATAAATTTTCAAAAATTATACGCAAAGGTAATTGAAAATCTTCTAATCCTTAGAATTGTTTAAAATTAATAAATTAACAAGATAAAGCACTGATTGTAAGTTAATAGGCTGATAATTAATTCAAAATTTAATGGATACTAAATATTTATCGAACTCATTTACGAGCAATTACGTAACAAAGTTGTAAATAAGCTGGACGAAATATGTCCAAGTCGGGCTTGCAGCGACAGTCGATTCGTTAAAAACACTCGCTTAGAAAGGTAATGTCGAGGGTGGCAAGAAAAGAAAGGCCGTAAGTGACATATCGTTTACCGATTTTAAATTAATCGTCGATTTTGGAAAGAATTTGTGGAATTTAGAAAAGAAAATTAAATTGTTCTCAAGAATAAGATATCTGGGAGGCTATATTTGGGACATCATTTTAGGCGTTTTGTCTCCTTTAAATGAAGGTGAGGTTATATATGGTATGGTGAATTTGAATTCGCTCCCGGTGCCGAGATTACTTTCAACCCATAGATGCCCTCCATGTTTTTCTACGAATTCCTTACAGAGCAATAACCCCAATCCTGTGCCTCTTTCTTGTTCTGTACCAATATTGGTATACTGAACATCAATCCTGAAAAGTTTATCTATGTTCTTTTTTGATATCCCAATACCAGTATCCTTTATAGTTATTGTAACCTTATCATCACATTGATTTGCAAGTACCGTTACTTTTCCATTCCTGTGTGTAAATTTTACAGCATTGTTCAGTAGATTACGCAAAATAGTGTTAAACATATCTTTATCGGCCATGGTCTCCAAATTTTCAGTTATTTCGGAGTGCAATTCTATTTTTTTATTAAGAACCATTGGTTTCATATTGGAAAGATTCTCCTCAACCAACTCGTTTATGTTTAGTATTTGAGGATTGAATTTGATATTTCCTGTTTGTGATCTTGACCATTCTAATAGATTTTCCAACAGCGCAAAGCCACGTTTCGCAGATTCATTTAGTAAAAGGCTGATATTTTTGATATTATCAATATCAAAATCATCAACATAATCTATTAGTAGTTCTGAGGCTCCCAGCAAGCCACAGAATGGGTTTTTCAGATCGTGTGCAATTATTCCGAAAAATTTATCTTTTGTGGCGTTAAGATCTTTCAGATCCGCTGCATATTTTTTCAATTTCACTTCTGCTTTTTGCTTGTCATTTTCAATCTGTATCTGGAGAGTTATATCCTCAAAAATAACTGCAAAGAACCCTGTTTTTGGGCAGAAAGCATTCATCTTGAAATATTTATTTATTTCAGCATTGTAATCTTCAAATTCAACGCTTTTGCCTGTTAACGAAACTTCTCCAAATATATCTATTTTGTTTTTATAGGTTGCGGGTAATATTTCACGGGCCGTTTTACCTATAACTGCCCTGGCTGTTAATCCTGTTAATTCTTCAAAGGCAGGGTTAACACTAATGAACTTATAATCGCAAAGCTTCCCTTGCTTATCCAGTATAATCTCATAGAGAGCAAAACCATCGATCATTTTGGTAAAAAGTAGCCGGTATTTTTCTTCGCTTTCTTTCAGTTTTTCTGACGTTAGTATATGTTCATTCAACTCGAAATGCAAAAGGGTATTTATTTCGGCTAAATCCTGTGTTCGAATCTGTATTTTCGAATCTAATTCTTCGTTTAATTTTTGTAACGCTTCCTTGGCTTTTGTTACTTCCTTAAAAAGTATTTTATAACTGCTTTCACTGATTTTAAGGTCATTTTCTGCATTTCTCCTTTGAATATTCAACGATGCCTGACTGCTTATGGCTTCAATAATATCCATGTCATTCGGCTCAATGGCTTTTTTTGAAAAGATAAATACTCCTCCATAGTGTTTTTCATCTTTTGAAAAACCGACCGTATAGGTTTTATCATGGTTAAATACCTTTTTAAATTCACCAAATACATCTATTCCTTTTACGGCGGGGAATTGATAGGGAATATCGCCGATTAATTCATGAGGTTTCCCATCAATGTGAAAATTCAATACCTTTTTCAGGTAATCGCCGGCAAGAATCAAGACTTGAGACTCTGTTAATTTATTAATTTTCAGAATTTCAAGAAAAAATGGTTCAAGCCTGTCGTTACAAGGTTTGCTGGTGTTATTTTGATCGATAAGATCAATCGGCAGAACAGTTACTTCATTCAGCAATCGATTAATATTCTCGCATATTGTGCGGTAAATTGAAGGAACATCTTCACATTCATTCATTGCCACCGTTGCCAATGATAGAATTGTAAACTGGCGGGCATTTCGTTCCTGAATTTCCTGTAGCTTTTTTCGCTCGATACCATATCGAATGGCGCGTAAAATGTTTTCAGAGGTCAGGTTGTTTTTTACCAGGTAATCTTGCGCGCCTGCTTTAACGGAGGCTAAGGCTATTTCTTCATCGTCCAGCCCCGTCATCACTATAACGGGAGCCTTAACTTTTGACGCGAGAAATTTTTGCAGGGTTTCCAAACCTACACTATCCGGTAACCCCAGATCCAACAGAATTACATCGAACTCAATTTCGCCCGATAGTTTAATAGCATCGCATAACTTAGCAGAATGGGAAACTGAAAATTTAGTTTCCGTGGATTTTATAAAGTCTTTAATAATGTAAACATCACCCGGATTATCCTCTACCAATAGAATATGTAAAGGGGTTTTATTTATATAGGTAGTTTCCATTTTGTTTTGTTTTAATTGTATATTATTCCTTGGTCGGCAATTTTACCAGGGAAAACCAAAAATCCTCAATGGATTTAACCACGTTCACAAATTGGTCCAAATCCAAAGGTTTTGTTACATAGCAATTTGCGTGCAGACTGTACGATTTTAAGATGTCTTCTTCTGCTTGTGAGGTGGTCATAACTACAACCGGAATTTGTTTCAGGTTATCATCAGTTTTTATTTCAGCCAGCACTTCGCGTCCATCTTTTTTGGGGAGATTAAGATCCAAAAAAATTAGATCAGGTCTGGGCGACCCCGTAAATTCTTCTTTTCTGTTAAGAAAATTCATTGCCTCCACACCGTCTTTAACAAGGTGCAACTGGCACTGGATTTTATTGCCGTTAATAACCTCTTTGATAAGTCTGGCATCGCCCGGGTTGTCCTCTACAATCAGGATGTCGACTGGTTTCATTTTTTGTTTTTGCATGTTTTAGCTTCTTTGGATTTTTTTTATGGTGAAATAAAATGTTGTCCCTTTATTAATTTCCGATTCCACCCAAATTTTTCCTCCATGGCGTTCAATGATCCGTTTACAGATTGCAAGTCCAATACCTGTACCTTCATATTCGTCCTTTGGAAGTAACCTTTGAAATATTTGGAATATTCTCTCAAAATACTGTTTTTCAATACCAATACCATTATCCTTAACCGAAAATATAAAATAATCGTTTTCCTCTTTAGACGAAATGTGAATTAATGGGGCATTCATTGAAAATTTAAGTGCATTTCCAATTAAGTTTTGCAGCACTTGGATCATTTGCCCTTCATCTGCATACACTACTGATAGTTCGCCGTTGGTTAACAGGGCATTTTTCGCCTGTATATTGATACTCAAGTTGTACACTGCTTGTTCTAATACTTCGTGCATATCAACATCGGTGAATTCTCTGCCTTTTGTTTGAATTCGGGAAAAAGCAAGAAGATCGTTAATTAATGTTTGCATTCGTGATGCTCCGTCCACGGCAAATTGGATGAATTCCCGGGCATCCTCATCTAATTTATCTTTATATCTTTTGGCAAGTAATTGGGTAAAACTGGACACCATCCGCAATGGTTCCTGGAGATCGTGCGAGGCAATATAAGCAAACTGTTCAAGTTCCTTATTCGAACGCATCAACTCTTCATTGAGTTTAAACAGCACTTGTTCCGCATCCTTTTTCATTTCGGTAATGTCAAAACAAACTCCGGTCATTTTAACAGGTTTTCCGTTATTATCCTTTGTTACAAGCGCTTTAGCGTTAATATACTTCACACCTCCGTTTCCCAATTTAATCCTGTAAACTGTTTCAAAGTGGATTTCTTCTTCCAGTGCTTTTCGGAGCGCTTTTCTTGTATGGGGAATGTCTTCGTCGACCAAAAATGATTCAAATGCGTCATATGTTTTAGCAAAGGAACCGGGTTTGATACCAAACATAAGTTCCATCCGTTCATCCCATTCAATTTCGTTAGTTAAAATATCCCAAACCCAGACCCCGATACTAGCATTTTCCAAGGCAAGCGTAAGCTTTTCTTCCGATTCCAGAAGTTCTTTTTCTACTTTTGTTTTGGCTATTTTTGACCGGATTGATAAAATCCCGTAGGAAAGGTCGGCAGCCAATTCAGTAAGAAAACTTATCTCTTTTAACGTAAAAGGATCTGGTTCGCTTGAATAAATAGTAATTGCCCCGAATGTTTTATCATTATCTGACAAAGGAAGAGCCAGAGAAGATGCATAACCGCGTTTTGTTGCGTCTTCCCGACATGGCTCAAAAGCAGGATTCATAATCATATTGCTGCATACGACGGTCTGCCCTTCACGGATGGAGGTGCCTGTAGGGCCATGTCCACGTTCGTTGTCAGCCCATGAAATTTTCAATGATTCGAGGTATCCTTTTTCAAAACCCGCACAAGCTTTTGGTTCAACGGTTTTTGTTTCATCATTTTGTGCATATCCTATCCATACCATGGCAAACCCGCAATCATTCACCACAATCCGGCATACTTCCTCGAGGTATGATAATTCGTCAGTGGCTTTCAGCATTACCTGGCTGCTTTTACCCAAAGCCTTGAGTATACGGTTTAGTTTGAGCAGTTCAAGTTCTTTTTTCTTAATCTCTGTCACATCACGGCTATAAGTAGCAATGTAATTGACCTTGTCATCTTTAAAGCAAGGATAGTAATGGTGTTCAAAATGGAATCCGTTCCGAACATCTTCAAACTGTTCGGGTTTTCCTGAACTAAAAACATTATTCAAATGTTCCATTCGGGATAAGGCTAGTTCCGGTAGCATAAATTCCGATATTTTATGCCCGATAGCATCGGCTTGAGAGAGATTGAACCGTTTGGTGCCAATTCGGTTGGTAATAATAAACTTTCCCTGACGATCCAAAAGATAGATGGATTCCTGCGTAGCATCGAGGATAGCGCGCAGATTTTCTTCGCTCTCCATAATTTTTTTTGCAATGGGATTCGAAATTTTTCTGAAGAAAAAAGTTGCAATAGTAACTAAAACAATCGCAATAAGGCCTGCATACAAACCGGATTTATAAAACGATTCGTTTACTTCAGAAATGTCAATTTTGGTTACAATACCCCATCGAAGTTTAGGAATATAGCTGCAATAGGCCAGAACCTCCTTGTTACTGTAATCGAATCCCGTCATAATCCCTGTTCTTTGAGACAAGGCTCTCCTCATGGGTTCACCGATAACCGAATTAAAGGCAATGGGCTTAGGATTAAAGAAATCGTACCTAAGATGGTCTAAGAGATAAAAAATCGTGTCGTTTTTCAGGTATCCAACAACAAACTCGCCCGTTTTTCCGATGGAAGCATTTATTTTTTGTTGGCGTTTTAATAATTTTAGAACCCCGGTTATATCTTTCCCTTCATCGGAAATTGATTCTATAATGCCTATTTGATTTTCGGATAATTCTTTTAAGTATTCCTTTTTTTCATTAATTACCACATGGTATACGATGTAAATTGATATACCGGCAACAAGTAACGAAACAAAAATCATAATAACCATTAACTGAAAAGTGCCTTTCCCTTTTGATATTATCATGCTAATTTCCTTATATAGTAGAGTTTTATATCATTCACTATTGAATAAATTATTTTAATTGGTGAAAGTTGTCCATGTGTTAACCTCTTATATTAAGGTACTTGTAAACTTTATAATTTGAGATAAATATATAATCGACATTTTTGTAGAAATATTTTTTGCAAATTTCAAACAAATGATTGTCTCTGCTTACAAGTTTATAGTACAAGTTTAGAATTTATTTTTTATATTTACTTGTTAAACCAGAATAAACTTATAATTTCCTTTATTAATTTAAAAGAACTTATTTTATTATATCATAGCTGTAAATGAAAATTTTAATGATGGAAGATGATCCGGATATATCATCGTTTGTTAAATTATGTTTGGAAAAAAATGATTGTAACGTAGATTTAGCCTACGACAGTGCAATAGCAGAGAAGTTAGCTCTTATAAAAAAATATGATGTTATATTATTGGATGTTATTGTACCGGGCATAAATGGTTTCGAATTATGCAAGAAACTACGCAATCACAATATAAAAACACCGATTCTAATGCTTACCTCTCTGAACTCTACCGAAGATAAGGTTGAAGGGTTTGATAGTGGAGCAGATGATTATCTTTTAAAACCATTTCAGTTCCAGGAATTACTAGCAAGAATAAAGGCGCTGGATCGGAGGAATAAAGATTCTTTTATTGCGCCTACTCTAAAGATATTAGATCTGGAGATTGATACCATTTCGAAGAAAGTAAAACGGGCGAACGAAGAAATTAAGCTTACTGCCCGCGAATATAAAATACTGGAACTCCTGGCAAGCAATAAGGGCAAAGTATTTGAAAGAATTGAAATTATCGGGAAAATTTGGGGCAATTCATTTGATACAGGAACCAATGTAATTGATGTGCATATAAATGCCCTTCGTAATAAAATAGATAAAAATTTTTCACAAAAGCTTATCCATACTGTCATTGGAATGGGTTATGCATTGGATGACAAATAGTAGACTAATCCCATATTCCCTCTTATTTGTTAAATTTAGTAAACGAAAGTTGAGTATTTTTCAAACCGCACGTCACCGAACGCAGGTAAAAGTTATAAAAAAAATCCC
>JANXXY010000090.1 GCA_025350365.1 Bacteroidales bacterium
AAGAACTCAACACAATAATTTCCATTATATTCTATCGCATTGTAAAGATATAGCCTATATCCATTCCTTTTAAAAAGCGAACGTTTAGAAAATTGCTCACATGTAGTACTAATTTTAATAATGTTGCTCTTTGCTTGAGAATATTTTTGTTCTAAACTATCTAAGTAGACTTTATTCGGAATGCTATCTTTAAACAAATTAACATCTTTCAAGCAATTAGCCACATCGTATACTTTGCTTGATTTTCCATTGGTAGCTCCGTCAAATCGTATTTTAAGTTGATTAATTCGTGTTTCTTTTATTAACACTTTGTCACAAAAATATTTAACAGCTTTTTCTTCAATAGTACTAGGATTGGTTACCTGTGCATAACCACTCATAACAAATGGATGCAATAAGAATATCAAACAAAATATCTTCAAATTATTAAAAATCATGTTCTTGCCAATTTTTATTTTCTTGTATTTTACCTTTTTGAAAATCAGCAGGAGCTGTTCCTGTTTCTTGCCTAGACTTTAACTGAGCATTAACTGTGGAATTTTTTTTACCTTGTCCAACCTGTGAATGCCCTAAGGTTTCTGTAACATTCTTGCCTTTTAGTGCTGTGCCGCCTGTTGTGCTTTTCATTAGTCCAGAGCCTGTATGGTTCATTCCTAAATTATGGCCCATTTCATGTGATGTAACATTTTCGTTTGAACTCTGACTCTGTTTTACCGCAAAATCTTTCCCGTCTGAAGCACCTTGTGGTTGAATTTTAATTTCATTTCCACTTGCATCGGTTTCCGTTCTTTCTTGAAAAAGCCTTGAGTTATCAGGTAAAACCGACATGCCATTTTCTGCAACCCCATTTCCACCTTGATTAACAGTAATATCAAAGTTAACCGCATAGGATATTGCGTTGTCGCCTTCACCAACAACATAATTAAACTTTCCACTTTGAGCATTCCAATCAGATGCAGAGTTTTGCAATGTTTGAGTAGCCTGCGTTCCTGAAAATGTAGTAAAATTAGCCTTTACAGTTACAGTTCTCTGGTCGTGATTTATAACTACGTCCCAGTCTCTCCCATCTTTGTCAACTCTAATTATTGGATTATTTCCACAATAAGCATACGGTGAAATACTATAGTAATTTTCAGCGTGCGGGTCAACACTAAGCCACCTGGCGGTTTGTGGGTCATAGAATCTGAACCCATAATCATAAACCGCCCCAGTAGAGCCACCTATATCATCATCCTTCTCTTTGCCATTAAACCCATACCCTTAACGCAGCTCTTTTTTATGATTTTGCAGGGTGTAAATCATGCGAAGAAACTGAGTTCTTGAAAAATCACAACGGCATTCATCGCTGCTAAACGACATCATGTTTTTGGGTTTAGGTTGGAAAAAATTACCACTGGTGTCTTTTAGCTTGCCTGTATAAACACATAAATTATCTACAAGCCCTGCCAGTCCTGGGTCGGCCTCTGTATCACAACATTTATCACCGGCAGTTGAGCAATTGCTGCGAATTACCAACTCGTTTCCAAAGGTCGTTTCGTTTGTATGGTAAAGGTTTAGAAAATGCCCCATCTGATGTGCTAAAGTAGTTCCTGCGAAACATCCTTTCTCAATAAAAATGTAATTTTTTCCGGCAGATGGCATATAAGTATAACCACACACATCTATTCCCGAATTGTCGGTAAGGGTGGTGGTTAAGTATAGGTTTATCGTATTTTTTTCCGAAAATTGAGAAACAAGATCGGCCTCGTTAATTGCCGATAAATTGTCAAACTGATAATTGTCTATGTTTATGATGTTGCAGATTTTAAAGCTCAACGAAACAGGTTGAAAAAAACCATTTAATTTAGTTATGGCTGATTGAATTTCGGTGGCACTAACCCCTGGTAAACTTTTGTCATTTTTTACCACATATACATTTATTGTCAAAGTTCTGTTCAACTGAGGGATACTTTGGGTTGCTGTTCCTTCAGTAATTAAATTGGTTAATTCAAGAGTCTTTTGCTGGGCAGAAACAATTGTTCCGCAACCACCTGATTGACTATGCACGTCTAAACTATTATTCGATAAAAAGATAATAATCAACGAAAAAGATAGGTATATTCTGTTCATATTTATTCCTGTGTTTCTTCTGTATCAATATCTTCAGTTTGTGAGCTAAGCGTTCCTACAACCCTGAATTCGGTTCGTCGGTTTTGATCTCTGCCCTCAGGATTGTCTGATCCATCTGGTTTGTAATTTGGCGCAATTGGTTTTTCAGCGCCATATCCGCGAGCCATAAGTCGCTTCTTATTAATTCCCTTACTTACAAGATGATTAACCACGTTTTCGGCCCTGGTTTGTGATAATTTCCGGTTATATTCAACATTTCCAAGACTATCGGTGTGAGCAGCAACCTCAACAATAATGTCAGTAGCTTTTTGCATCAATTCCAAAAGAGAGGAATCAATTGAGTGCATTGACGCAGTTGACAGATCCGCCTTGTCAAAATCATAATAGACATTTTTAAGAACAATGGGCTTATCTATTGGTATTACATTTACCCAGATAGGTGGCATTTCAACGGTGTAGGTAAAATTAATTCCATCTGTTGACAGATTAACTTGTTCGTTAAAATATTGAGCTCCCTCCATTTCAAATTTATAATCCTTATCGGGCAATAAATCGAAGTAATAAACTCCATCTATTCCGGTTGTATCTCTATCAATAAATATTTTTTCTTTCGATGTTTTATCAATCATGTAAATCGAAATGATTGCCTTGTTCATGGGTTTGATTGAATCTTTCAGCGCAAGCAATCTTGCCTGATCAAGATCCTTTCCTACCTTGCCCCGCTCAGCCGGATAAATAGATCCCGTAACAGCAAGTTTCACAAAATCAGTCCAATGGTATTGGTAAATATCGTCACAACAAGTAGGATTTCTGAAACTATTGCCACCCGGACGATTTGAAACTAAAAAGCCAAATTCCCGATTCTTACTGATGCTAAAATATAAATCGTCGTAACTGGAGTTCAAAGGATAACCAGCGTTTCGGGCGTCAAACCATTTTCGTAATTCACCCAGCGATCTGAAAATATCATACCCTCCTACTCCCGGG
>JANXXY010000091.1 GCA_025350365.1 Bacteroidales bacterium
CCCGGTCATTACATGGTTATAAAAGAAAACCAACTCATAAAAAAATGTTTTTGGAATTTACAATTTGCCGAAAAAGGGGAATACATTACCCATGATTTTAAAAAAGCTACTGAAGAATTTGAAGCCATCCTACTTGATTCCGTAAAACTAAGACTAAGATCCGACGTGCCTGTTGCCGCCTATTTGAGCGGAGGTTTGGACTCCAGTATTACCACCGCATTTATAAAGAAAGTATCACCCGAAAACTTACAAACCTTTTCAATTGGTTTTTCTGATAAGGATTTTGATGAGACTATATATCAAAAAGAAGTTTCAGAATACTTTCAAACAAAACACACCAGTTTTATTTGTACACCAGAGGATATTGCAGAGGTATTTCCTAAAGTGGTGTGGTATTCCGAAGTGCCAATCATCAGAACAGCTCCCGCTCCAATGTTTTTATTATCTCAAAAAGTAAGGGAACAGAATATTAAGGTGGTAATCACCGGAGAAGGCGCTGACGAAATTATGGTAGGATATGACATTTTTAAGGAGGCTCAAATTCGAAGATTCTGGGCCAAAAACCCCAATTCACGACTTCGACCATTATTGTTGCAGAAGTTATACCCTTATATACCGCAAATTCAAAACATGAATTCACAGAAGTTGAAGTTTGTATTTGGATATAAGTTAGAGGATATCAACAACCCTTTTTATGCACATTTATTACGCTGGAATAATGGTAGAATAATGACCAAATATTTCAGTTCCGATATACAGGCAAGTATCAATGGATATAATCCTGTGAAAGAATTTGATAATATGCTACCTGAGCAATTTAACAAATGGGATGAATTATCGCAAGCGCAATGGGTAGAATCAAAATTACTTATGTCGAATTATCTTTTATCTTCACAGGGAGACCGGATGGGCATGGGAAATTCCATTGAAGGGAGATATCCTTTCCTGGACTACCGTCTTATTGAATATAGCTCCAAACTACCTCCTGATTTTAAAATGAGAGGATTAACAGAAAAATATCTTCTTAAACGAATGATGAATAATAAGCTGCCGGCGTTGATAGTCAAACGGAATAAACAAGCGTATCGGGCACCCATTATCAGTGCATTTTTTTCCAAAAACTCACCAGAATATGTTGGGGATCTGTTATCTGAATCTAAAATTAAGGAGTACTCGATGTTTGATCCTATACTAGTTAACAACCTGAAAAACAAATTTAAAACTGCTTTATACAGTGAGTCAGATACAATGGCCATTACCGCCATTTTATCAACTCAATTAATTTATTCTCAGTTTATTAGTAATCGCTATAAACCTAAGGAATATGATCAGCTTTTATCTCCAAGGGTAATCACAAAAAAATAACCATTCTAAAACTCTAGTTATGAAATTTACAAAGGAAATTATTCATCTTACTAACCTCCCAAAAGTTGTAGACCAAATTGTTAATGAACTCAAAGCCGGCGTTCATCAAACCATGCGCCGAAAAGGAGCAGTTGTAGGAATTAGTGGAGGCATTGATTCATCAGTTTCTTTGGCATTATCGGTAAAAGCTTTTGGCGCTGATAAAGTGCTTGGAATCATGCTTCCTGAAAAAGATTCAAGTCCCGATAGCGCTATGTTAGCTCAAAAATTAGCCGACACTTACGGAATAAAAACGTTGACTGAAAACATAACCGCAGCGCTTGATGGTTTTGGTTGTTATCGCCGCAGAGATGAGGCCGTGTCAGCGGTTTTTCCTGAATATAACCCATCAACTTATAAGATGAAAATTGGGGTGAAACAAAACAATCTGAATCAAAATCTACCTCCTGTTTTTTTTCTAACCATTGTGGATCCTAACGGCAAGGAATTTAGTAAAATGCTTCCCCCCAATGAGTATTTGCAAATTGTAGCTTCTTCCAATTTTAAACAGCGTTGCAGAATGTCAATGCTTTATTATCATGCTGAAAGATTGCACTATGCTGTTATCGGTACTCCAAATAAGCATGAGGTCGAACAGGGATTTTTTGTGAAATATGGTGATGGCGGGGCTGACATAATGCCTATCGGTAAACTATACAAAACTCAAGTATACCAACTGGCTAAATATTTATCTGTTCCACAGGAAATTATCGATCGCACTCCTACAACCGATACTTATACCGCTGAACAAACTCAGGAAGAATTTTTCTATCAATTACCTTTCCATCAAATGGATATACTTTGGTATGCTTTCGAGAATAAATTTCCTCTGAATGAAGTGGCCTCTGAAATGAATATGACGGAGATGGAGATTGAAAAAATATTCTCCAATTTTACACGTAAACAATTAACAACAGACTATCTGCGTATGTCTCCCATTCATGTTTCTTAATTTTAAACTAAAAAAGGATTCATAATGGATAACGCTTTTGACTATTTTTTTAAAGAATCTCAAAAGTCAAATAATGCATTTATCGTAAATACGAAAGATGAAATTACATTCATTCAACTTTACCAAAAATGTGTGTCATTGGCTTGTTTATTGCAAAAAAAATATGGAAGCGGTAAGCGAATTCTATTAATAAGTCATAACAATCTTTTTTTTGTTACTTCGTATCTTGCAATTCTTAAATCGGGAAATATTGTGGTTCCGGTTAATCCTGATATTGATCAGAAGAACCTGGATTTTATAATTTCACATTGTGAAGCAAGTGTGGCTTTTATCTCAAAAATTATTAAGAAAGCGTCTTCTGAATTAACAGATATTCACAATGAGGATTCGTTCGATACCTTGCTGAGTGCAAGTGATCATGACGAAAAAAGTATCTTATGTGTAAGACACGAAGATACGGCTGAGATAATTTTTACATCCGGATCTACCGGCTTACCAAAAGGTGTGGAATTATCTCATAAAAATTTGATTGCAAATACCTCATCCATCATTAAATATCTTCATCTTACAGCTAATGACAGGATGCTGGTGGTTTTGCCATTTTATTATTGTTATGGTTTGTCATTGCTCCATACTCACCTTCGTGTAGGAGGTTCCCTCGTCTTAAATAATTCATTTATTTTTATTGGTGGTATATTTCGCGATTTAAATCTATACCAATGCACCGGTTTCGCTGGTGTACCAAGCCACTTCCAGATTTTAATCCGTAAAAGTAAATCATTCATCACAATGGTTTTTCCTGCCTTACGGTATGTAACCCAGGCAGGTGGCAAGTTACCATCGGTTTTTATTCAGGAGTTTGTAAATGCCTTTCCTCAAATAACTTTTTTTGTAATGTACGGTCAAACAGAAGCCACCGCGAGGTTATCGTTTCTACCCCCTGATATTCTTAATAAAAAAGTAGGATCAATTGGCCGGGGTATTCCAGAGGTGACCCTTCGTGTTGTTAACGAGGCGGGAGATGATATAAAACCTGGCGAAGTTGGTGAAATTATTGCCATAGGTGATAACATCATGAAAGGATATTTTAAGGATGAGCTATTAACTTCCGAAACTATTAAAGAGGGATACTTATACACCGGTGATCTGGCTACGATTGATGACGACGGGTATATTTTTATCTCTTCCCGAAAAAAAGATTTTATAAAAGTTGGTGGTAAACGTATAAGTCCCAAGGAAATAGAAGAAATAATATTATTAATGCCTGAAATTGTTGATTGTACCGTGGTGGGTATAAATGATGACCTTCTGGGTGAAGCCATGAAAGCCATTGTGATACTAGCAGATGATAAGAAAAGTGATGTAACCGTAAAGGACATTATGATGCATTGTCAGAAAAATTTACCCTTATATAAAGTACCTACTCACATAGAATTCGAAAATGCATTAAAAGTTAATGCAACCGGAAAGAAAACGAAAGCAGAGAGCTAGAAAAATCATTTTTACATTGTGGCGAATGTCAATTTTTAATCAGCTGTATTCGGTATTTCGTATAACGGATAAAACAACTTAATCAAAATAACGTTATATTGCATAGTTCCCTAAGGATATACCAAAAAAATAAACCATATATTCGTAATTTAAAACCAATAAATGACTATGAATGTATTTGAAATTAAATTGCAAAAAAGGGTTAATTTATATCTCATTTTATTTTTTCTAGTTAATATTTTATTATCCTCATGTATAACACAGCGAAAACTGGAATATTTGCATGATAAAGACAAAAATGAAAAATCGTTTGAGATTGTTGGTGTAGAGGAATATACTCTTAAACCAAACGATAATTTGTTCATTCATATTTCGAGCCAGGATGATGCTGCAACTAACGTATTTACAAATACATCCAGACAAACAACCACAAACCTCGACCCTTACAGTGCGTCTCTGCAATCGTATACAATTGACCAAAATGGGTATCTTGATCTGCCTATTGTTGGTAAAATTTTGGTAAAGGGAAAAACTCTTAATCAGGTAAGTGTAATAATTAAGGAGGCTGTTGCAAACATATTAAATCAGCCCATGATATATGTAAAACTTGTAAACAGGTATGTTACAATACTTGGCGAGGTTCGCAGTCCAGGCCATTATCCCGTTGCTCAGGAAAAATTATCTATTTTCGAAGCTTTAGGTTTTGCCGGAGATATTACAGAGTATGGTAATCGAAATTCCGTGGTACTTTTGCGCACAGTAGAAGGCAAGAGCATAAGAGTTGTGCTGGATTTGACCAAATCAAAAATATTAAGTTCTAAATATTTCTATCTTAGCCCAAACGATATTTTATATGTTAAAACCTCACGAGGCAAATTCTGGGGTTTACGACCATTCCCTTTCACAATAGTATTGACTGCTATTTCAACCTATTTCCTGTACCTGAATTATATTGGTAAATAATAACAAAAACCTATTTAAAGTGTCAAACCTTAGCCTACAAGAAGAAAATTCTTTAAAAAAGACATTTGATCTTATACTTCTCAATTACAAATTATTTATAATAGGAATTGTAATTGCTGTTACTGTTGCATATTTAGTTAATAAATATTCAACACCTACTTATAAAATAACGTCTTCCATACTTATACAAGAAAGTAAGCAACAGGAAAAAATGGAAGATGTGCTGAATCAAAAGCTTTTTGGAAAAAACCAGCTCCTGCAAAATGAATTAAAGGTTCTTCAATCGTACCCCGTTGTAGAACAGACGGTTAAAAATCTCGATTTAATTGTTAGTTACTATTATGAAGATAGATTTCAAACAATTGATGCATATAAGGCTGTTCCTTTCAGGATCTTATATATGCAAAACCACATGCAGCCATTGAACACACCTTTTGAAATTACCCTGCAACCGGATGGAACACTAGACGTAAAAGCCAATGCTAAAAGAACATACTTTTACAATTTTGCGAAAAGACAAACTACGAAATCATTGGAAAATTGGTCATTCAACAAAAAAAGTAAAGTTGGTAAACTTATTGAAACCAAAGAGGTTAGTTTTATAGTTGAATTTGACAGTTCAAGGGTGCAGCTATTAAATGAAAGAAAAACTTATTTTTTTAATTTTAACGAGGCTGAAAACATTACAACAAGTCTGAAAAAGCAGATACAATGCAATATTGTGGATAAACTGGCTACCGTTATTGAGATTACGATTTATTCATCCTCACCACAAAAAGGTGTCGACATTCTTACAGGAGTAATGAATGCATATTCCTTGCAAAACCTTGCGAAGAAAAACCATAATTCGGCAATTACCATTGATTTTATTGAAAAGCAGTTAGGTGAAATTTCAGATTCACTAAGCCAAACTGAGAAAAAACTACAAACATTTCTATCGAACAAACAAGTAGTGAATATAAATGATCAGGCTGCGGGAGTATCAGCCCAATACAGGGAACTTAAAAACCAGCGTGCTGAGCTTGTTACCAAAATAAAATATTACGAACATGTTGAGAGTCATCTTATGAGCGATGATGGTTTGTCAAACCTGTTACTTCCCTCGTCTATGGGAATCACAGACCAGACCCTTAACAATCTTATGACTGAACTTATATCAATAAATGCCAAACGATCATCTCTTTATGAAAATAAACAGGAAAAGAGTCCTCTAATTAAACAGTATACCATCCAAATTAATAATTTAAAAAAGACTATTACTGAGAACATTACTTATGTCCGCAGAACCACCGATATTGCTCTGGACGAATTAAATAAAAGAATAGGCAAAGCTGAGGCAGAAATAAGCAATCTACCTGAAACTCAACGGCAACTTGGTGGGATTGAACGAAAATACCATTATAATGAGACAATGAATAATTACCTGAAAGAAAAGCTTTCAGAAGCCAAAATTGCGAAAGCGTCCAATCTTCCGGATAATGAAATTATTGAACCTGCAACAGCATCAGGACCCGTTTCTCCTAATACTAAAGCGAATTACATTTTTGCACTTGTATTTGGTCTTGCTTTACCTTATGGTTTTTTGTGGACAAAAAGCAAGCTTAATAACAAAATTGTAAACCAGGACGATTTAGAACAACTAACCGATTTACCCGTGCTCGGAAAAATTCCTCACAACAAACATAAAACCAATAATGTGTTATTTGATAACCCTAATTCAGCAATTGCCGAATCATATAGAGTACTTCGAACAAACCTTGAGTATTACGTTAGGGGAGGGCATAAAAAGGTAATAATGGTTTCATCATGCATCGAAGGCGAAGGCAAATCATTTAATTCTTTGAATATAGCTATGAGCTATGCCCAATTTAACCGCAAGACCGTATTAGTAGATTTCGATCTTAGAAAATCCACTTCCTATTTCAATAAAAATGGAGAATCGTTAGTCGGTTTAAGCTCCTATTTAATAAATAAAGCCAATATTGAGGACATCGTAATTCAGTCTCCACACCCTTACCTTGATTATATTCCATCGGGTCCAATTCCTCCTAATCCGGTTGAACTTATTGGACTGGAAAAAACCGAGAAACTAATTAATCATTTAAAAAACCATTACGATTACATCATTTTGGACACTCCCCCTTTGGCACAGGTAACCGATGCTTATCTGCTTATTGATTATGCAGATGTTAAAATATTAATTTCAAGGTATAATTATACCATAAAAAAAGTTTTTTCATTTATTTTGAAGGATATAAAACAAAAGAATATAACTAACTTCTGTATTGTATTAAACGACAATAGAATTTTTAGAGATCAATATGGATATGGGTATGGTTACAAAAAAGCAGGAAAGCCTAATAAATCCTAATTTTTTTAATCATAATTTAATGAAAGCCAAAATATTCAAACAGGATTTTTAGTTATAGCTTCAATAATTCACTAATCTCTATAAAGGCCTCACCCACAACTTTTTTCCAAACAGAGAGGGGAGTTGGTTTTGTACGAGCAAATAAGCCTCTCGCCCGTTTTAGAGAGGATTATGGAGAGGGTCATTAAAGATTATGTTTGCTTTTTCAGCTTTCACTCTTCAGGATAGGGGTAAAAACTGCAAAATCGTTAAAAAAATTAAATAGTAAAAGTAGAATTAAGAGATATTGAACAAAAGTGATTATCAATAAAACTTGAAAAAAAAATTCATTATTATTTTATGATAGACAAAAACCTGGAATTTGATTTAATTATTGAGCCCGGACGTTCTGAAAAAAATTATTGGAACGATTTGTGGCGATATAGGGAACTATTTGGCTTTCTTGCATGGCGGGATATTTTGGTACGTTATAAACAAACCGTACTTGGACTTGCATGGAGTTTAATTCGTCCTTTCCTAACGATGGTAGTGCTTACCGTTATTTTTGGAGGAATTGCAAAATTACCCTCAGACGGAGTACCCTATGCAATTATGGTTTATGCTGCTATGTTGCCTTGGCAGTTTTTTGCAACTTCATTTACCGAGGCAAGCAATTCATTGATTTCTAACTCCAATATGCTTACAAAAATATATTTCCCAAGGCTTATTGTACCTTCAAGTACCGTTATTGTAAATCTTGTTGATTTCCTTATTTCATTCGTAATACTGGTTGGATTAATGTTTTGGTATAATTTACTGCCTACCTGGAACTTTTTTGCCTTGCCAATTTTTCTTATTCTCTCGGTGATAACTGCTCTAGGAGCTGGATATTATGTGGCGGCTTTAAATGTTAAATACCGTGATTTTAGATTCATTGTACCATTTATTGTGCAATTTGGATTGTATATATGTCCCGTGGCTTTTAGCATAAGTAATGTTTCTGAGAAGTACAGGCTTCTTTATTTTTTAAATCCAATGACCGGCATTATTGACGGTTTTCGCTGGTCAATAATAGGACATAATTATACTTTTAATATTCAAGGCTTTATGATTTCATTTGTTATGATAATTGCCCTATTTGTTCTAGGTCTTTGGTATTTTAGAAAAATGGAAAGACAATTTGCTGACATTATTTGAACCATTATTATTAAATGTATTATGGATGTAGTTATTAAAGTAGAAAATGTAGGGAAAAGCTATATTATAAAGCATCAGGGGCATAGTGAGTATACAGCACTTCGTGATGTAATTGCAGATAATGCAAAAGCAATGTTTCGGTCAGCCGGAAATATTGTTAAGCGATCACCTCCTAAAATCATAAATAAAAAAGAGACATTTTGGGCATTAAATCAGGTAAACCTTACAGTAAATAAAGGTGATCGAATAGGAATTATTGGTCGCAATGGCGCTGGCAAAAGTACGCTCCTTAAAGTACTTAGCCGCATTACCGAACCTACAAAAGGGCGTATATCCATTAAAGGACGTATTGCAAGCCTTTTGGAAGTTGGAACAGGCTTTCATCCCGAACTTACCGGAAGAGAAAACATTTTTTTAAATGGCGCTATTTTAGGTATGCATCGCTCAGAAATAAAGAAAAAATTTGATACCATTGTCGATTTTTCAGGAGTTGAAAAATTTCTCGATACACCGGTTAAACGGTATTCGAGTGGCATGTATATACGGCTTGCCTTTGCTGTGGCAGCTAATTTAGAATCTGACATCCTGGTAATTGACGAGGTGCTTGCTGTTGGTGATGCCGAATTCCAAAAAAAATGTCTTGGTAAAATGCAAGATGTAAGTAATAAAGAAGGTCGTACAGTATTATTTGTAAGCCATAACATGCAAGCCATTACAAACCTTTGTAATCAGGTCGCTTTGGTTCGTAAAGGTACCATTGTGCAAGTTGACGATACTTCTAAAGTAATCCGATCCTACCTAATGGAAGAAACTTCGCGTGAAGGCGAAGTTATTTGGGTTAACGAAAATAGACCAGGTGATAGTAATATTAAACTTAATGCCATAAGAATACTCGATCAATCAAACCAGATATGCAACAATTATGGTTCTAAATCAAAAATTAAGGTTCAGATTGATTTTGATTTATTTACATTAGATAACGCTTTAGTTATTGGATTTGACATAACAAATGAGGATGGCATTATTCTGCTGCGCACATACCATAATGATAACAAACCTGAAGATTGGCCAAAATTTCAGTTAGGTCAGAATTCGATCTATTGCGAAATCCCCGGTGAATTGTTTAATAATGGTACCTATTATATTTGTCCCAAAATAAGCCTTCATCGAATAAAATGGATCCTGAATGGTGATCCGCTTTTATCGTTTGATGTAGACCTGGATCATGGAGTTTCTCCTTTATGGACTTCATACGACAAAGTAAACAGACCTGGATTTCTTGCAATGATTATACCTTGGAAAATAAGCTAAAATGCCCAATGCTTTAATATATTCCCCAATATTTGATGGACACAGACAAATGTATGTGTTTGTGCTATCCCATGTATTAAAGGAACTAGGGTTTAACGTGTTTATAGCTGGTGATATCAACGCTCGATCTGACAGTTATACACACATCGAAAAAATTAAGGCCGACTATTCTGTCCATTTTATTGATACAAGTATGTATAAAATGAGTGGTTTGAAGATAAGCAGGGCTGAATTTTTTGAATTACAAACAAGGCTGAATATTGATTTTACGGTATTCGCCGAAGCCGATCACCATATCGAATTATTCATTGATCAGATACCTGTAAAACAGAAAAAGCTGAAAGGCAGGGTAACCGGAATATTTCTACGGCCATTCTATTTGTATAAAAGACATACATTTATTGAAAGTTTGAAATACATCAAACATTTACCAGAGAATTGGAAAAATGATGAACGAGTTTTTTTCGAATTCTTTCTTAAATATTTTCCTCTCCTTGATTCAGTTTTATGCATTGATGAAAATTTTGTTTCAAAGCATTCTTATAGTCAATGGTTACCAGATGTTTTCCAAAAGTTTACCGAGAATATATTTCAAACTGAATCCAATCCATCTTTAGCTTGGCTAACCAGACTTGATCATTTCAAAAAACAAAATAATGGCAGATTTGTGTTTCTCTATTTTGGAACTGCCCAAAACCGAAGAGGATACGACACATTATTAAAAATGACGGTTGAAAATGATGGTTGTTTTTTGCACTGTGGATTACGTGGCAACGAAACACAATTCTCAGAGAATGTTGACCAGTTAAGATCGATACTCCAGTCGGAGAACCGATTTCTGGAAACGAACGAATTTATTGAGAATCCTGTTATAATAGAAGCATTTTTTAAAATGACTACTCATATTATCCTCCCCTACCGACGATTTTATGGTTCCAGTGGAGTTATGATTCAGGCGCTTGGCTATGGAATACCGGTACTTGTACAGGAAAATGGAATTATGGGCCATAGGGTAAAAAAACATAAATTGGGTTTAGTATTCGACGATAAAAATCCCGAATCGCTTAACAAGCGGTTTCAACAATTTATAAAATTATCACCGTCACAGTTCAGCAATGGCATTTCAAAATTTTTAGAATTTCAGAACACCGAAATATTAAGACTTAGCCTTGAAAGTGCCATTACCGGAGATAATATACCAATAAATTTACCATGATAGGAATGCTTGTTAAAATATTACCATACGCATTAATCATGTTTTTAATGTATAAAGCCCTTAAAGAGCCTATTTTCTTTTTGGGTATTCCATTCTTAATGTTTATAGGTAGCTCAATTTTTTTTGAGAATGTTGGATTTTTCTACAAACCAAATGGTATTGGAGCTGACTTGTCATTGCTCATTTGGCTTCTGATTTTTTGGACTTTATGCACAAATCGGATATTTCTTTGGAAATCGCTTGAAAAAAACAAAAATTTAAATCCTTCATTTAATATCCTGGATTTTTTTGTCTTGGCATTATTAATTCTAAGTATTTTCGGGTTATTAAATATCTCAAGAATATATTCATTGGATAAGAATATCTTAATTCAATTCTTTGTTCTTTGCAGCCTATCCATTGGTTATTTCGTTGTTAAAGATATTGTTCTGGCTACGGATCTTATATCGCTTCGCAATTTTCTACGTATTCTTTTATTAATTAATACGGTGGGTGCAGTGCTTTATATACTGCACCAGGGGCTTCATATAACAATTTACCAGGGTGAAGAATACCTCGAAGAAGCATTTAATGGTCAATCTATTACAAGAACATTTTGGTTTATGCCGGTTTTACTTCCATTTTCAATAGCCTATCTGGTAGTGTTTGAAAATAAAAAATCAGCCTTTTTCATTTCAGTACTTTCTATTAATGTACTTGCTGTTTTTATTACTTATACACGCTCTATTTTAATGAATGTTATATTGATTGCAGTATTATATTTCATTTTTACGGGTATCAAATCTAAGCAGATATTGCCGGTTATCAAAAATTTTGCGGTAATGGGATTTCTTGCATTAATGTTTTTCTTTGCAGTGAAAACATTCCTACCCCTAAACACAAGCTATTTTTTATCAAGATTTGACCAAATTAAGGATGAGCCTCAAGATAAGGAATCCAACTCCTTGCTCCTAAGAATTGATAATACACAAAATATTATAAACAAAATTGAAGTTGACAAAATATTTTTAGGATCTGGTCCTATAACTGAGTCTGAAAGTTATTTGGTAACAACCGTATTAGCAGTTACAGCCGATTTAGTTTGGACGGGTGTTTTTTTTAGATGGGGGATTCTCGGTTTTATTATTTTGTTAATGTTGCATGTTTTCGCAATATACAAATCATGGAAACTTTTTATGAATACGGATGGCTTACTTTCACAACTGGCGCTTTTGAGTCTCCTTATAATTATCTCTCAAATTGTTGAAGGTTTTGCAGGATTTACGTTTATGAAACCTAATACTTATGCATTAGGTTTTTGGTATTTCGGTATGCTTTCCGCATTGATAATATATCCAGATAAACAAGTCATTAACCAAAATTTCTAACAAATGGAAAGAAATTATCCGAAAATAACTTTTGGAATTATTGTGCTGAATGGAGAACCATTTACCCGCTATTGTTTAAAAAGCCTGTATCCATATGCTCACGAAATTATTGTAGTTGAAGGAGGCCATATTGATACCACTACTGTTTGTACCCCCGATGGACACTCAATTGATGGCACCCTTGAAACCCTTAATAAATTTAAAAAAGATGAAGACCCTGAAAACAAAGTAACTATTGTTACCCGCGATGGTTTTTGGCCTAAAAAAGATGAACTGGGAAGAGATCGTACACCTCAATCCAGAGCTTATGCGGAGCTTGCAACAGGAGACTATCTTTGGCAAGTTGATATCGACGAATTTTATACCGAAAAGGATATGGAAAAAATACTCCATATGCTTTTGGATAATCCGGAAATTACAGCAGTTACTTTTCCAACCTATACTTTTTGGGGTGATATTAATTACGTGGCAGATTCCTGGGCCTTAAGAAGAAGAGCAAAATATTATCACCGTCTTTTTAAATGGAATAAAGGGTACCGTTACCTTACTCATGAACCACCTACAATTGTTGATGAAAATGGCATTGATTTACGTGAAAAAAATTGGATTGATGGCGCTAAAATGGCAAAAAAAGGGATTTTAATGTATCATTATTCCCTATTGTTTCCCTGGCAGGTTGAACAAAAAGTTAAACTGTATAAAGAGGAAAAACCGGATTCCTGTTCAGAAATTATTCAATGGGCAGATAACAATTATTTTCAATTAAAAAATCCATATAGAATTCACAACCTCTATAAATATCCCAGTTGGCTCGAAAGATTTACCGGGGAACATCCTAAACAGGTAATACAGATGATGAATGATATTAAGAATAAGATAATTAAGGCTGATCTTCGCAAAATCAATGATATTGAAAAATTACTTCAATCTAAAAATTATGTCTTTAATAGTTATTTTTTAAAAGGTTTAGAACCTATTGATAAGTCATGGAGTTCGTTCATATTTAATATTTCCCGAATAAAAAATATTCCAAACAAAATAATGAGAACACTTAAAAAGAAATAATATTATGAGAGTTTTATGGTTTACCAATACCCCCTCTCTAGGATCTGAATATCTCAATGCCGGAAACTATACAGGCGGGTGGATTGAGGCTTTAGAAATGCAATTGAAAAATTTAACAGACTTTAAATTAGCTGTTGCCTTTAATTGGCCCAAGGTTATCGATCAATTTTCGATAGAGGGTACAAAATATTATCCAGTATCTTTTGAAAATAAGCAACAAAAGGTTATAAGTACTTATAAAAGAATAGTACACCAAATTCCATCAGAAAAACACATTCAAAAATACCTCGACGTAATTCATGAATTTAAGCCGGATATAATTCACATATTTGGTACAGAAAGCGATTATGGGTTGATAATACCTTATATCACAACTCCTTGTGTAATTCATATTCAAGGCAATATTATTGTTTATCGCTACAAATGGTTCAGTGGCATATCTATGTATGATTTATTAAAGTATACTAAGAAAATACCTTTATTAAAGGGATTTGGCTTATATCATGACTATTTAATAAATAAAAAAGTAGCAGATAGAGAAAATCGAATTTTTAGCTATTGTAAATATTTCATGGGTAGAACTGATTGGGATAGAAGATTAGCTTCGGTATTATCGGTAAATTCGAAATATTTTCATTGTGATGAATTAATGAGATCTGAATTTTTTAAACATCAATGGAAACCTATTCTTAACTCAAATACTTTTACCATCCTATCAACAATAAGAAATAATATTTACAAAGGTCTTGAAACAATTTTTGATTGCAAACAACTCTTAGAAGAGAAGTTTCCCGGCAAAAAAATAATTTGGAAAATTGCAGGCATAGCAAAAATGGATGAGTTAGTTTATATCATTGAAAAAATAAGAAAGAAAAATTTCAGAGATTTAAATATCCATTTGTTAGGTTCATTAAAGGAAAAAGAATTGATTGGCGAACTAATGAAATCAAATTTATTTGTTCATCCTTCTCATATTGATAATAGCCCAAACAGTGTTTGTGAAGGAATGCTATTGGGTATGCCAATAATTGCAACCTATGCCGGTGGTATACCAAGTTTAATAACAGATAAAATCGATGGACTTTTGGTTCAGGACGGAGATCCTTATGCTTTGGCTGGTGCAATTATTGAGGTAATTAATAATGAAACATTGTCGTTTACCTTGGGAGTAAATGCAAGAAAAAGAGCCACTATAAGGCATGATCAAAAAAAGGTAGTAGAAGATTTATTGCATTGTTACCGTACAATTTTACTGGATAAAAATTAAAATGATAAAAAAAATCATTCACATATTTACTCGACTAACAGAGGATAGGTGTTCTTTTATCGTCCATAAAAGTATAGATTTTAGATTGTCTATTTTGAGACATTGTTCTGGTTTATTTACTCATCTGTCGGCATATATAAAAGGTATAATAATCGGAGAGAATTGTAAATTCTATGGGATACCATATTTCTATCGTTATCCATATTCAAAGATAACTATTGGCCAAAGTTGTAGATTTCGCTCCGATTCAACATCCAATCTCATAGGAATAAACCACAAATGCATATTATCCACTCACGGAAAGTCAGCAATTTTAGAAATCGGTAACTCTTGCGGGTTGAGCGGAGTGAGTATAGGAGCAGCCATGGAGATTAGAATAGGTAACAATGTGCTGTGTGGAGCTAATGTGGTCATCACCGATTTCGATTGGCATTCAGATCGCAGTCATACACTACCGTCTCCTGTTATTATTCATGACAATGTTTGGATTGGGTTGAATTCTACCATTTTAAAAGGTGTGGAAATTGGTGAAAACACAATTATTGGCGCTAATAGTCTTGTAGTTAAAAGTATACCCGCAAATGTGGTAGCAGGTGGTAATCCTTGTAAAATAATTAAAAATATTAATTCATAATGAGCTTGATCATATTTGGAGACGCTTTTACTTTTCCGGAAGGTAACGCATCCACCAACCGGGTATTTACTTATGCAAAAGGATTTGCTGAAAATGGAAAATCTACTTATGTTGTTACTTTAGGCAATGATTATCAGAATGATAAAGAAGGTATCATCGAAGGAATTCATTACCACGTAGCTTTTAAGCCAGTATATAAATGTAAGAATTTTTTGAAAAGAAATTTTCCTAAATTTAATAAGTATTTCAATGCCCTAAAGGTTATAAATCAGATACAAAGGAAAGAGCCGGTTACAGCCATTATTGTTTATACCAAGAATCTTACTACTCATATTTTTATATTTTTATTATCAAGATATTTAGGCGCTAAATTAGTTATTGAAAATAGTGAGCATCCTTTACGATATTATAGACATGGCGCGATAAATAGGATTATCGGCAAAATGAAACTATTTATTGAATTGCACACTTTTGACGGGATACTACTAATTACACAGAACCTGATGGAATTTTATAAGAATAAGGTGCGAAATGATCAAAAGATGTTATTAGTGCCATCCACTGTTGACCCCAGCAGGTTTGTACATGCGAAATCGGGGATGTTAGCCTATGAATATATCGGTTACTTTGGGTATCTCAATTTTCATAGGGACCGGCTTGATATTCTTTTAAGGGCATTTGCTAACGTAATAAACAAACATCCTGATATACATTTGGTGATGGGTGGCGCCTTAAGAGATGAGGATCGTAATTTAATTTTAGATTTGATTGAAAAACTTCAAATTACCGATAAAGTTCATCTTCTCGAATATTTAAAACGTGATGAAGTAACAAGGTATTTTGTTGATGCAAAAATTTTAGTATTAGTCCGAAGTGATCACCCGGACACAAATGCTTCTTATCCTTCGAAATTGACTGAATATTTAGCAACAGGAAATCCGGTTATTTCAGTAAATGTTGGGGAAATTCCGAATTATCTCAAAAATAATGAAAATGCATTTCTTTTTAAACCAAATGATTCAAATGATTTAATTGATAAATTAAATTTTGTTTTAGATAACTATGAATTTGCTCAGGAAGTCGGTCAAAGTGGAAAAAGACTAACAAATCATATTTTCAATTATAATTATCAATCTAAACGAATTATTGAATTTATTGAATCCATTTAAATCATTGTTTCATAATAATTTTGGTGGCTTTTTTTGGAGTAGATAAACTAAAAATCATCAACTAAAATATCAATAATGAAATTTCTGATTACAATCGATACGGAAGCTGATAATCAATGGGATCATGGAATTGACCTAAACACTAAAAATATTGAACATGTTCCAAGATTTCAGGTTTTATGTAATAGGTATAATATTAAACCAACTTATTTGGTAACAACTGAGGTGTGTGAAAATGAGTTTGCTAAAAAGATTTTTTCCCAATATAGCATTGCGGGGCAAGCGGAAATAGGCGCTCATTTGCATTCATGGACAACACCTCCCTTTGTAGATAAGGAAGGTTATAAGTACAATGACCCTTTTCATGCTTTCGCCACAGAAATGCCTGATAATTTATTAATTGAAAAATTGAAAAATTTGACTTCTCAGATTGAATCTTCATTTGGGACACGACCAGTATCATTTCGATCCGGACGGTATGGTTTTGATGAAAGGGTAGCAAAAGTTCTAATTGAGCTTGGTTATAAGGTGGATAGCAGTGTAACTCCATTTACCAATTGGAAGAATTGTAAAGGCGCACCAAGCGGGGTTGGTGGACCAGATTTTATGCATAAAACCAATACTCCTTATACAATTACAACCACTTCCGGCTCCATTCTGGAAGTACCCGTAACTATACTGCCTACCAAATGGCCTCTTACACATAATCCTGAACTAGCCCGTTACTTGTTCCAAAAAGTAGATGATTCATTTTTTATGCGGGCTGTACGAAAATTAATGTTTGCTAATCAGCCATTATGGCTAAGACCTAATAAAAGTTCAAAAATTGAAAACTTCATTCAAATTATAAATGAAGCAAAACGTTTAAAGTTACCATTCATTGTAATGATGTTCCATTCAAGTGAGTTGATGCCCGGTGGATCACCTTATTGGACTAATGAAAAAGAAATTGAAATCCTATATCGGTTTTTAGAAGAATTCTTTTTATTTTTACAAGACGTTGATATTGAGTCTATTACATTAAGTAAAACCGTTATTTAATTGAAATTAAAGTAGATATGTTTCAATTAAATAATATATTTATAAAAGTCAGCATAGAGCTTTTTATATATTGAAACTGAATAAATAAATAAATTTTAAAAATAGTGAAATTCTGTTTTAAAGGAAATATTACCGGAGCGCTTCTTGGCAAAACTGAAGGGGGTGGTGAATTGCAGGTAGCTTTACTTGCAAAAGCATTGGCTAAAAACGGGCATGAGGTAGTAATTATTGACCCTGTGGATTGCGATAAAGATTTTGTTACGGAAGACGGAATTAAAGTGCTCACCGTACCAAATTGGAAAAATGGATTGCCTGTGATAAGATTTATGTTTAAGCTTTTGCCAGGATTATACCGTCTTTTATTGCAGCAAAAGGCAGATGTGTATTATTGCAGAATGAGAGACTTTCAGCATCTATTGCCTTATATGGTGGCACGTAAAGTAAAAGCAAAGTTTGTATTGGCAATGGCGGCAGATATTGATGCTACCGGGTTTAAAGAACGGTATCAATATTTTTACAAGACTCAAAAATTTTCGTTGTGGCTATTTTTTAGTGGACTTTTGATTGAGTTAGTTCAGCCATTCCTGTTGCGAAATTCTGATATCTTATTGACACAACACGAAGGACAAAAGCAGATTTTAGATGCTAGAAAAATAAACTCTTTTGTTTTTGGCAACCTAATCGATTTGGCCATGATTCCTTTAGTTGAAAACCCTGTTAAAACAGATTTTATCTATGTAAGTTCATTTCTTCAGATAAGAAAAGGGTTTATAGAATTATTTAGATTAATTGAACAATCGCCAATGCAATCGTTTACCATAATTGGCAAACCTTCTGGAAAGATATCAATTGATCTTTTCGAAAAATTACAAAACTTTAAGAATGTTAAGCTTCTGGGAAAACTAGATCATCTTGAATCGATTATTCATATTGCCAATTCAAAGGCATTAGTAACTACTTCCCCAATGGAAGGGTTTCCAAATATATTTCTCGAAGCATGGGCCACAGGGGTTCCCGTGATTTCATATATTGTTGATCCCGGTGATATTATTGTTAAAAATCACCTGGGCCTTGTGTGTAATGGGCAATTCGATCTTTTATGTTCTAATATTAACAATTTTGATAATTGCATTTTTGATGCCAATAAACTCAAAGATTATGTTAAAAAGAATCATTCTGTTGAGTTTGCTCATTCTAAACTCCTTGATATTTTGAATACTTAAAACTTACACTTTAAATGCGTATATTATTTATTATTGATTGTCTCACATCTGGCGGAAAAGAACGCAGAATGGTTGAGTTATTAAAAGGGCTTAAAAAAGTGGAAGGAATACAGTGCTCCCTGGCTATAATGAGCTATGAAATATATTATAAGGAAGTACTCGATTTTAATATTCCGATAAATTACTTTATTAGAAAAACAAAAAAGGACTTTTCGATTTTCAATAAATTATATCATTTTTGCCAGGACACCAAGCCTGATGTTATTCATTGTTGGGATAGTATGACCGCTGTATATTCGGCATATGTTTGTAAATTATTAGGTATTACATTTGTAAATGGAATGGTAATTGATACGCCGGCAGGTTTAAAAATTCTTTATAAACATTGGGTAAGGGCACAATTTGTATTCCCGTTTTCTGATATTATTATTGGAAATTCAAATGCAGGTTTAAAATCATATAGAGCGCCGGCTCGAAAAAGCTATTGCATCTACAATGGATATAATTTCGAACGATCCTCTAATATCTTGCCTGTGAATGAGATTCGCAAACAATTAAATATTGATACGAAATACATTGTAGGGATGGTGGCAGAATTCTCCATTCTTAAAGATTATAAAACATATTATATGGCAGCCAAAACTATTCTTGATAGTCGCAATGACATTACATTCGTTGCCATTGGTAAAAATACAGACGCAGACGAATCTCTTAAGCTGGTTGAGGAAAAGCATCAGAGTAACTTTAGATTTCTGGGGACAAAATCAAATATTGAATCATATATTAATATCATGGATATATGTGTTCTGGCCACTTTTACTGAAGGAATATCCAATGCAATAATGGAATATATGGCATTAGGAAAACCAGTGGTTGCAACATCCGGAGGGGGCACTAATGAAATTATTCAGGACAAAATAACAGGATATTTGGTTAAAAAATCTGATCCCTTTGATCTAGCAGAAAAAATTCAAACACTTTTAAATGACTCTGAACTAAGACGTCAAATGGGTTCGCTGGGGAAAAAGAGGGTGGAAAATTTGTTTTCAATTGATAGAATGGTAAATGATTATGTTTCAGTCTATCAAAAAGCACTAATTAAATAAATTGAATGCAACTCATGTTTCATAACAAAATTACTGCTACAGAGGAATATATCCGGGGTTTGGACATTATGGGTAAGTCCGCGGTTTCTATTTGTTCTATCGTAAGAGATTGCGAGAAAAACTTAAATGAAAATATAGCACGGATAGAACGTTTGCGATCATTTTTTAAAAAATCAGAAATTGTAGTTTTTGAAAATGATAGTAAAGATGACACCAAGTCTGTTCTAAAAAAATGGATGACCCAATCTAAAAATGTCACTGTTTTTTGCGAAGATTTCAACAGTAGGACGATTCCATCAAAAAATATTAATAACGTAAATCGTTATTTTTCGATTTTTAGAATCGAAAAAATGGCGTTTTTTCGAAATAAATACATCGAATATTTAAATGGGAGTTCATTTAAAAAGGATTATGTTATTGTAATTGATTTAGATATCTCTAATTTTGATTTAAATGGAGTAGTGCATTCATTTGGTATCACCCACAAATGGGATTGCTTAACAGCTAACGGAATTTCATTATCGTCAAGGTTATCGAAACAATATCATGATTCCTATGCTTTTATTGAGCTTGGTAAAATCCAAGCCAAACAAACGGAAGATTCTATTCGATTTAATCGCTCACATTATGCTTATTTAAAGCCTTTAATGCCTTTACTTAAAGTTGATTCAGCTTATGGAGGTTTAGCTATTTATAAATGGCAATCACTAAAAGGGCTTTCGTATTCTTTTTTAACCAATAATGACGAGCGGGTAGAATCAAAATGCGAACATGCCGCTTTGCATAAGGCAATGAAAGAGCATGGTTTTGATAATATTTATATTAATCCTTCCATGATTGTAAAATATAGATCGATATCTTTATCTCTTGTTTTTAAATATATTAAAGATATTTTTCAAAAATAGGTGGAATTGCTATTAAAAACTACACTGTAAAACACATGGCTCAATTTAAGCTTTTAATATTAAACGACAACGATTTCAATTCGGGATTTGGCGGTCAGGCCAGTTTTATAAAAAACCTGCATCCATACCTCGAAAAGGAATTTGAGTTAACGTATTTAATTCTCCCGGCATACCTTTTTAAGCAGCGTATAATCCCCATTCGATTATTATACCTGCTGCGAGTTTTGCTTTTTCTGATAAGACGGCAAAAAAAGGTGAATTTTATTCTTTCTCATACTCCGGAGGCGTCATTTGTGGCTTCATTTTTTAAATTACCTTTTATCCATATTTTTCATGGGAATACTAATGCCTTAGAGAAGTCCGTATTCTGGTATGGAAAATACCTGAAAGGAATTTTTCGTTTTTTTGAAAAACGAATTATTAAAAAAGCATCACTTCTTTATACCGTTGGAGACTATAGACCCGATGCCAAAAAATTTTATAACCCTATTGATATACCTAATAATCTTATCAAAAATAACTCCACGAAGAGTACCGGTTTTGTATTTGCAGGACGATTGGAAGAGCTAAAAAATGTGGACTCCATTATTTCTATTTACAGCAGCTTACCTGAAACCATTCAAGAAAAACACAAACTGGAAATTATCGGTACCGGCACCCAGGAAGTAAAACTTAGGAAGCTGGTTCATACGCTAAATTTGAATGATAAAATCAAATTTCACGGCCTCGTAAAAAATGCTAAGGCTATTGAAATTATAAGCCAATCTGCAATACTTCTAATGGCTTCTATGCACGAGGGCTTTCCTATGGTTATTGCAGAAAGTCTGACCGTTGGAACACCAATTATTTCAACTGACGTAGGTGATATAAGGTCCGTGGTAAAAAATAATTTTAATGGTTATCTCCTACCCCTTGGCTTTTCTGTTGAGGATTATGTGGAAAAGATAACCCGGATTTTAGAGAATTATGATTTTTATTCGCGCAATGCCATCAAATCATCCGCTATATTTGATGCTAAAGTAATAGCGTCCTCATTTATCGCTGATTGCCGGAGTATTTTAATTAATTAAGTTGTAGTTTTTATGAACCAAAAAATAAAAGTCGGTATATTATTAACAAGTTACGAGCTTACAATAGCCGATTATGAAATGATTGAGAAGATCAAAAACTCTGATTCTTCTGTACTTTCAGTAATTATTATGTACCATCAACACCAAATAATAGCTAATTATAAATCACCATTTTATGTTTTTTATGAAGCTTTCGATAAAGCTTTATTTAAAGTTTCTAAAAATTTTTCTTCGAAGAAAAATTTACAAGGCTTATTTATAGATATTCCTCAAATTACAGTTAATTTCACCTCTCAAAGCAACTCTCCGGAAGATATTTCAGACGATGATTGTTTGCTGTTGAAGCATTATGGACTTGACATCATACTTCAGGCAGGTACATTTCAAATTGCACACAAATTGATTAATATAGCAAAATATGGTGTTTGGGTTACTAAATTGTATGATTCAAAAGCTATTAAAACAGGACCTCAGCTCTATTGGGATTTTGTAAATAAAACAGGAGAATTGGGTTCAGTTGTTCAAATACTGAATGAAGATCAGGAGAAAACCACAACCATATACCGGTCCTGGGAATTGATGAATCATTACTCTTTAAATATTAACAAAAGTCGTGTTTTTGGCAGGGCATCTTTATATATTCCACGAATTATTAATGGATTATACACCCAGGGAGAGAGTTATTTAACATATTTAACGAATAGGTTTAATAAGGATATTGAATTTGATACCCATCGTAATTGCGGCTATCCCTCGTCTTTAAATGCCCTTAAAAATCTAATTAGTGTTTTTATTGTCATCCTTAAACACCTTTTTAAAAAAATCTTTTATCTTGACTACTGGTTTTTACTGGTTAAAGTCAACGAGAAATATCAAAGTTTTTCAACATCATTTCCGAAATTTATACGGGTAGATTCCCCTAAGGATCGTTTTTGGGCTGATCCATTTATTATCAGCAGAAATAATAAATATTTCCTTTTTGTGGAGGAATTTATCATCAAAACAAAAAAAGGACATATTTCTGTTTTAGAGATAGACAAAACGGGTAAATGCTTATCTTCTAATACAATTATTGATCAACCATATCATATGGCTTATCCATTCATATTTGAAAACGACGGTATGTTTTATATGATACCTGATACCAGCCAAAATAAAACAATTGAATTATATAAATGTAGCTCTTTCCCTGATAAATGGGAGTTTGTTAAGGTGTTAATGAACAATATCTACGCTGCTGATACTACCCTTTTTTATAATAATAATAAATGGTGGTTATTTACTTCTATTGATGAAACGGCGAATAATGCGGGATATGATGCTGAATTATTCTTGTTTTATGCCGACGATTTTATGTCAACCGATTGGAAGGCACATCCTCAGAACCCAATTATCGCAGATTCAAAGAATGCACGTGGCGCCGGCAGAATTTTTACCTATAATGGTCAAATATTCAGGCCATCACAATACTGTCGCGGTAATTATGGAAAGGGGTTTAACCTAAGCCGAATTGAAGTTCTGTCGGAAGATGAATATAAAGAAGAGGCTTATACACGGGTAATACCAGAATGGGACGCTAAAATAAAAGGGACGCATACGTTTAACTTTGATGGAGATTTTACTGTTATAGATGCATTTACTCATAGGTCTCGTTTGTGGTCATAAAATAGCTGTTTTGAATTATGGAAGATAGGAAGGAGATAAGATTTTTGAATAGTTTTTTGGTTTATACCGATCATTTGGACAAGATAAATGCCGATGAGCATCTGTTGATCTCTACTTTAAACTCATATTCACTGATTCTCTCTCAAAAAGATGATGTTTTCCGGCATGCTTTAATTCAATCAGATATACTTCTTCCTGATGGCATTAGTATTGTTTTGGCTGCACGCTTTTTATACGGGTATAAATTTCCAAAAATTGCAGGAGCTGATCTTTTTTATTATCAAATGTCACGGTTGAATAAAAATAGCGGCAAATGCTTTTTTTTGGGTAGTTCAGATGTTGTTCTAAATTTAATTTGCAAGAGGGCATCAATTGAGTTTCCGAATGTGACTATTAACACGTATTCTCCACCTTTTAAAACCGAATTTTCAGTTGGTGATAATCTAACAATGGTTGAAACTATTAACCATTTTTGTCCCGATGTGTTATTCATTGGATTGACTGCTCCCAAACAAGAAAAATGGGCATTTGCGCATTTTCAATCTATTAATGCTAAGCATGTTTGTAGTATAGGCGCCGTGTTTGATTTCTATGCAGGAACTGTAAAACGAGCCCCAGTTTGGATGATTAAGTCAGGTTTAGAATGGTGCTACCGATTAATTTCAGAACCACGTAGATTATGGAGGCGTTATTTATTGGGAAATATTGCTTTTATTTGGCTTATCATTAAAAATAAATTTATAGTTCAGCCTTGAGTTCAAAACATTTTAATTAGAAAAACAATTGTGAAAAGTAAACTTAAAATAGGACTTATAATTAGTAATCAGACTCTTCTTAAATGGGAATATACCATTATTAAGGCCTTAATTGAGTCGGATTATGCTGAAATTAACTTGGTCATTAACTTTTCACATTCATCACCAAAAAAAATGTCCACAGGTTTGTGGGTACATGAAAAACTTGACAGATTAATTTTTAAACACAAAGGTTCATTTGATTCAAAGATTGATTCTAGTGAAATTTTTCAAGGAATCTCTCAATTTAATGTTAAAAGTGACAATGAAATTCTTAATCACACTGAGGATATTAAGAAATTGGATTTGGATGTCATAATCTGTTTTGATATACAAAGTCCTGACATAGAACAAATACAAATTTCAAAATATGGTATATGGTATTATGAGGTTGGAGATGCATTGCAATTCGGAAATTTCTGGGAATGTTATAGGGAAGTTACAAAAAACAAATTAGAATTTAGCGTTGCTCTAAAAACGGTTTTTGGAAGGCAGAAACCTATCGTTTTATTTCAATCTTTTTTATCAATTTATCCGCATTCTATTTTAGTAAACAGGAATAATGCGTATCATTATGCTATAGATATTTACCTCAGAATTCTCAAAAAACTTTATTCAGAACAAGAGAATTTTTTTAGCCGTGTGCTGGAAGAAAATAAGTCAGATACCTATGTTTTAAACAACAAAAATTATGACGTACCCAACTCCTTTGAGGCATTCAAAAATATTTTACTCATTAACTGGCGGTTTTTATCCTCGAAAATTAAGTTTTCGGACAAAAGTTATTGGTTTCTTCAGTATAAAATTCATGATCAACTAAGCACCTTTCCTCCGGATGTGTCTTCATTTAATAAGCTAGTACCAAGTAAAGACAGGTTCTGGGCCGATCCATTTCCACTTTACAATAATGGAAGATATTTCATATTTTTTGAAGAATTAGATTTTAAAAGTGATAAGGGGCATATTTCATTTTTGGAATTGGATGAACAAGGTGATGTGATAAAAATTGAAAAGATAATTGAACGTCCATATCATATGTCGTATCCTTTTTTGCTGGATTGGAATAAAGAGTTGTATATGGTACCGGAAACCAGTGGAAATAAAACGATTGAGGTATACAAATGTACGCAGTTTCCAAATAAGTGGGAATTTGTGATGAATTTAATGAAAAACATTTCAGCTAAAGATACCACTTTGTTTTACCACAATGATCTATGGTGGTTGTTTACCTCAATCAAATCAGAACATGGAAATTGCAGTGAATTACATCTGTTTTATTCAACGGATTTCCTTTCCAATGAATGGATTAACCATCCTCAAAATCCTATTGTTTCTGATGTAAGATATGAACGTGGGGCGGGAAGCATCTTTATTAATAATGGCAAATTATACAGACCCTCCCAGGATTGTTCAGGCACATATGGCAGAGCAGTGAATTTTAACGAAATAGTAACCTTAAATACAGAAGATTACAAGGAAATTATGACATCAAGAATCGAACCATTTTGGGACAATACTCTTATCGGTACACATACATTCAACCTCGCCGAAAATTTTGTAGTGGTTGATGCATTGCAAAGAAGACTCCGAATTGGGTTATATAACCCATCGTATCAAGGAAGTTAATAAGAAAGTACACATTTTTAATAGTGTGTATACAGTAACAAGCTTTTATGTTTATGGTTAACAATGGATTAATTGCATACCTTAGGAATACTCTACAAGAAAAGCTCTCTTTAGATTGCCCTGACGTGCTTAACAGATTTCCAATAGAGGAATATGTGGATAATCTTGCTGGTTTTCCAAAAAACTCCAATTACGACAGTTTTTCAGCTACGGCATTAAGGACATTTCAGTCAATGAAAAGTCTTTTTGATCAAAAAATAATTGCGGATTATCACAAACTTGTACTACTATTTCTAATTGAATCAAGCGTTAACCTTATACCTAAAAAAATCCTTCCTTTTAAAGTATATTATATTTATATTCAATCTGTTTGGCATATAATTCAAAAAATAAAGAATAACCAGTATTCTGATGACTGGTTTGACCTTGCAGAAGATAAATTTTGCAAAGAAGTAGCCTTATGCAGTTTGCGTATGATTCCAACAGGTCCTCGATTAATAATTAAAGGACATATCTCGCCAAGATTTCTATTTACAGGTGGATTTAAACAATTCTTTAAGGGATTAATTTTTCTTATTTTTAAAATTAAAGGTTTATATCCTGCCTATGAGTTACATATGAATCATTTGGATCCGGTTTTAATGTCGTATTTCAACGAAAAAGGATGGTACGACATGTTTTTCATTTTGGCAGATATTTTAAAGCGTGACAAAACAATTAAAGCAATTGTAGGTAACGGATGGCTTTATGATCCTGAGGTAGGAAAAATAAGTTCCCATTTAGGATTTATAAGGTTCTATGCCGAAAAGGTAGGGGCTACTATATTTAAAGTAAAAAGTGACGAAGCAGCCTTGTACAATTCCTTATATAAGAACACGAAAAGACAAACCCTCTATGAAGAAGGAAAATACATTCCTACAAATTATATCGCTATTTTCCCTCGAAAAACCATTATTCAATGGGCTGCAAAACATAGCAAACTTAAATAAATTGCATATTTGTTTTTTCAGTTTATTTTTCACTTAATTTGAAAATTAAACTATAAGTTGTTAAACATAAGGAGCATAGCACTTTTGTAAGTAGCAGCAATAAATGTATGCCTCATTGCCATAAGGAATCTACGTAAAAGCTACAGGTGCGGAATTGAGGAAACAAAGAACCAACATTTACAAAAAATTATTAGATTATGCTTTTTAATTCATTTCACTTT
>JANXXY010000130.1 GCA_025350365.1 Bacteroidales bacterium
CGAAGAACGTTACGGCAACCTTTTTCAGATGTACAATAAAATTGTTGACGAGGATCCATACGAAACGCCAATGATGATTTATCCTGCTGTTCATTATACCATGGGTGGGATATGGGTCGATTACGAACTTCAAACCACAATTCCGGGTTTGTTTGCCACGGGCGAGTGCAACTTCTCCGATCATGGGGCAAACCGTCTGGGAGCATCTGCATTGATGCAGGGTTTAGCGGATGGTTATTTTGTATTGCCTTATACTATTCAGAATTACCTGGCTGCTGACATACGCACTCCGCGAATGAGCACCGATCTTCCTGCATTTGGTGAGGCTGAGGATGCTGTAAAAAATAAGATTGCTAAACTGGTTAATATTAAGGGAAAACTTTCTGTAGATAACTTTCATAAACGGTTGGGCAAAATTATGTGGGATAAAGTTGGTATGGCACGCACAAAACAAAGCTGTACCGAAGCAATGGCTGAAATTAAAGCCCTTCGCGAAGAATTCTGGAGAGATGTTCGTGTTACAGGCACGGATATTGAGCTTAACCCCGAACTGGAAAAAGCGCTTCGTGTATCAGATTTCCTTGAACTAGGTGAACTGATGGCCAAGGATGCATTGGTTCGTGAGGAATCATGCGGAGGTCACTTCCGTGAAGAATATCAAACTGCGGATGGTGAGGCTGATCGTCACGATGAAAATTTTATGTACGTCGCTGCATGGGAATATCAGGGAGACGGTCAGGAACCTGTTCTTAACAAAGAACCATTGGTTTACGAGAACATTAAAGTAGCACAAAGAAATTATAAATAATTTTCTATTTTTGATTTTCTATTTTTGATTTCATGAACGAAACGGAATTGAAGCAACGGACAAAAAACTTTGCACACAGATGTGTAAAGTTGTCGGTAAGTATGCCTTCAAGCCAAATAGGAAGTCATATATCAAAGCAACTTAACAGGTGTTCCACATCGGTTGCTGCAAATTATAGGGCAACCTGTGTGGCACAATCTTCAAATAGTTTTGTTGCCAAATTAAGTATTGTAATTGAAGAAATTGACGAGGCATCGTTTTGGCTAAAGTTCATAGTAGATGAAAAACTGATAAAAAAAGAATTGGTTGAACCACTTTTTCGGGAATCAAATGAATTGATTGCCATTTTTGTTGCATCTCGTAAAACCCTTCAAAGGCACAAACAATAGAAAATAAAAATAAAAAATAAAAAATTAAGAGTATGGATTTTACATTAAAGATTTGGAGACAAGAAAACGCCGGTTCGAAAGGCAAATTTGTCACCTATACAGTAACCAATATAACGGACGATTGCTCTTTCCTCGAAATGTTAGATCAGTTGAATGAACAACTTGTTGACAAGTTCGACAAACCGGTTTGTTTTGATCACGATTGCCGCGAAGGTATCTGCGGGATGTGCAGCCTTTATATCAATGGTCGTCCGCATGGCAACGACAGTGGTATTACAACCTGCCAATTACACATGCGCAAATTTAAGAATGGCGATACCATTGTAATTGAGCCATGGAGAGCCAAAGCTTTTCCTATTTTGAAGGATTTGGTTGTTGATCGTGCTGCTTTCGATCTGATTATTCAGGAAGGCGGATATGTGTCAGTAAATACAGGGGGTGTATCTGATGGGAACGCTATTCCAATTGCAAAGATAAATTCCGATCTTGCTATGGATGCAGCTGCATGCATTGGTTGTGGCGCTTGCGTTGCAGCGTGTAAAAATGCTTCAGCCATGTTGTTTGTTTCGGCAAAAGTGTCGCACCTGGCATTATTACCACAAGGCAAGCTGGAAGCCAAAAAGCGTGTTGAGAAGATGGTAGCTAAAATGGATGAACTTGGTTTTGGTAACTGCACTAATACCGGTGCTTGCGAAGCTGAATGTCCGAAAGAAATTAAACTTACCAATATTGCCCGCTTAAACAGAGAATTTTATGCTGCAAATTTGAGCTGATTAAAAGATCAACTAAATAATAAAAGGCTGCCTGAATTTATTTGGCGGTCTTTTTAATTTTTGTTTCTAAGTTTTTACAAATTTCGTGAATGATCATTGCTAAGGTTTGAACGAAAGGTACAAATTTGGTAAAGCTATTCTAAATGCTTTTTCATTTTCCTTTATGTCGCCACGGTAAAAAATGTGAAAATTAGAATTCCCTTCTATCTCGTGAAACGAAAACAAACCGCTGTTTTCAACTTTAAGCTTACACGGTCGAAGATCATTCGGCAATATTTTATCAAATTTCGAAGTTTCACTTGCTGGTTTAATATAATAACTGCCATCTTGCGCTTTTACTAATTTTCGGCCAGAAACATTAACCCACAGGGAAGTTTCCCAAACAAAATGTTCATGAGAAAAAATTTGTTCGTCTATCGAAAAAATCGTATCAGAATCCATACAACGCAGAAAATCGTTTCGTTTTACACGTCCAAAAGCATATTTCAAGTAGCGTTTGAGTTTTGGATCCATTTTTTCAATAAAGCTGAGATTGAGTAGTTTATAATACGTGTTATGGCTATCATAACTAAAGGGGTAATTTTTGCTCCCATAAGCCATGCTATCAGCGTTTGCAGCTGCACATGGATAGATTGACACGGGCAACTGTGATCGTAAAAGGCATACAATAGCATTGGTATCCAAAGCAACATTCCATTCCAGAAACAAAGGTTCTGATGTGCCAGCTGAGAGATGGATTTCCTTAACCTTTTTCATAAAAAGTAAGGAATCGCGATTATAGGCTGCAGCAATTGTTCTGGCAGAACCAAATGATGCTATCTGAAGAGGTTCCTCGCTCTCCCGTAGTGTTTTTAGAATTAATTCAATTCCCTGTTGCTGAAAGGCCGGCACATCAAACATTTTATCGTTCGTATTTTTCATCGTTGAAAATGGGCCGGTTGCAACGGGAACTGTTCGCCCGAAAATATAATTAAGCTGAAGTACTGGTATAAAACCTGGATCACGCGGTCCGTTGTTGTCAGGATAAAGGCCTTTCCCGGCATCATAGGCATAAGGCTTTCTGAATACTTCACTGCAATCGAGTATAATTGCCTTTAAATCAATTTCAGGAAGGGCAAATGCAGTGACCAAATCAAAATTATCTCCTGGATCCTGGTAAGGGTGGTATAAATCAGTTATTAAAATAACCGATATCTTTTTATTTGTTGTTGATTGTGTATATGCATCAAAGCTTATAACAATCAAACAAAAAAAATAAACCATCAAAAACATTGGTAATTTTAGGGGTAGTATATAAAAGTAAATATGTTGTCCTGAGTATTCCTGGTTTTCACGTCTATCTTCAAACACTGCTTTTAGTATCATGTTAAATTACTTAAGTAATCGAAAAAGTTAGTTATTAAAATTCGCATCTAATAATCTCATCGCCTAACCAAAGACTGGAAAATTTGATGTCCACCGGGCCTTTGGACGTCGATTTAATATATGCTATTAGTTTTCCATGAAAGACTCGTTGTTTATTATCTGTATAATTACCCATATCGGTCATATTACTTGCTTCGAGGCCAATTAGTTTTGCAGATCCTGTCACAACACAACTTATTTCATTATCGGCGAGCATTACTAAATTTTCATTTTCATCAACAACCTGTACCTCAACTTGTATAACGTCGCTTTCCGATAAAGACTCGTTTAGTATTTTAGCTTTTATTTTCTTAGGTTCTTTACTGGTTTGGATTTCGTATCTGGCTACTTCTTTGTTGTTTTTATATCCACAGGCTTCTAATCTCCCTCCTGCATAGGGAATATCCCAATAAATAATACCTGTTTCATCATTATAATTTTTTGATTTTAAAACTTCATTTCCATTAAGCATTAATTGAGCCTTTTGACAATTTGTATAACATACAACTCTGATAGTATCACCATTTTTATAATTCCAAACCGGAAAAGCATCCATTGACAATTTTGTATCAGAATTTTTCTCATATGTTCCGATGTATATCAT
>JANXXY010000139.1 GCA_025350365.1 Bacteroidales bacterium
TTTCTCAACGCCACTTTGTTGGGTAACATGATACATTTTCCCATGCAAGAAATTCGGTTTTACCATTGATTTGATTTCAACTTTTTGTTGAATCCATTCCGAACATTCCTTTGCTACTGATTTCTGTGTCAGTCTGCTTTCAATAGGGATTACTATTTTGTCGTCCTCAATTTTAAAATCACGTTTGTTAATTTTTGTCGGGTCAAGCGATTTAATAAAAGTTGGTTCACCAAATAGAAATTTCAATTTGTTTATTGAGTCCAACTGTCCTTTCAAATGGCTGTATGCGTAAATTGTAAAGTATGCCGAAACAATTGATAAGTCAGATTCCGATTTTATATTGTCAACAAGGAACTGTCCTACAGTTCCTCTGTTTTTATTGTCCCGAATAGATGAAAGGTTTACACTCATAAATTTTTATAAATCATTTTTTTAAAAGTTAAAAATACAGATAAAGCTTCAACTTAGCACCAAGTGTGTTGGCAAAATTGCACTCTTTGGCGAGGCTTTGGTTTGAGTGTTGGCTCGTGGGGGCTTTGCCAATGTGTGTGAATGTGAGTTGGGGTTGCCATTTACCTTTTTCTTTTTGAGCGAAGGAGGAAAAAAAAAATAAATTCATCCAATTTGCATCAACTTGTCAAAGAGTTAAATTCCATATTTCAATCTTGCCAATATTGAACGTATCTGTTTGCTGTGCGTTTTTTTACACATCTGACTAACGTAAATATTGCATCCAAATAATAAGGTAGTTGCAAAATTAATGATTGGAAATAATTTGGGCATTATCGCAATTAACTGGTCAAAAATAAAGATTGCAAAAAACAATGGTGGGTGTTTCTGTTTTAACTTATCCATTGCAAAACCTTTAAAACATAGTCCAATGCCAATAACAACTGGGGATGGGGCAGTCAATAGATAATTCATAAGTATCGATGGTTGGAAGTCAAATAAAGTCTTTTCCTGCGGTTTTAAGATAAGAAATTTTCACCAAATGAGACTCGGCATATTGTTTGTGCCGACTGGAAGCCGAAAAAAGTAATCGGGCAAGACGCTTCGTTTTAACCTAGGACTTTTTATTTTATTCGTGTTCTATTATGTCAAAACTACTTAATTCTACAAATGAATATTCTAAAAATAATTTACTTACCCTTTCAATGTTTGAATCGAAGAGATTCAATAGGATTTTATTTTTAATATTTTCTGTGGATACAAGTAGTAATTTATAAGGAATACCATTGATATAATATGAATCTAATAAATCAGAGTCCTTGGTAATTACTATTCTACCTTCTCTTATTGAAATTTCTCTTATTTCGTTATCAGTAGTAATTCTTTGTTTGGTAAGTCATCAGTATGAATAACATCAAATCCCTTTTTTTTAAGTAATTTTGACAGTGCAAAAGGGAGTTGTGCACCTACAATAAATTTCATGCAACAATTTTATGTATTGATTTCACCCTTATCAGTCGTGATGCAAAAGCCAAACAGGCACTAATATCTTCCTCTTCCAATGCCGGATAATCTTCAATGATTTCTGAGACAGTCATTCCCGATGAAAGTAAATCCAATATCAACTCTACCGGATACCGCATATTCCTAATTGTTGGTTTTCCATGGCAAATTTCCGGATTTATAGTAATTCTATTGATCAAAGTTTCCATATCTTCATAATTTACACAAAAATACATACTTTTTTATATGCTTCCAAAAGTATTTAAAAGCTTGCAGGCACTATGAAAATCTTTTGTAAGAGGTTGTAAATTGATTGGTATGACTTCCCTGCTTTATACTTCACACTAAACCAGCTTTCAAAAAACAACCCCAATCTGGGAGCAAATGAAATCGGCCTGACCGAAATTAGCCTTGATGTACGCCCCAATATAGACGTTACTGCGGGTACAATATTTAGGATCGAACAGATAATATTGCACACCCAGCCTTGTGCTGAAAATTTTCTTGGTTACATTTTGAAAATCATTTGACTTTCCATTGCGTTCGATGTATTTGTTGTAAAATTGATTGTATACGTTAATACCTCCCTGAGTAAGCAGGCTGAAATGGCTAATCATCAATTCATGAGCGATAAAAACACCTATTACGGTTGCTTTTAACTTCTGCTGACTCGAAAAATAATCGTTATTAACAATGTAATTATAGAAACTATTATAATGATTTACCTCAATGCCCAATTGCATATTGCTGGCTTTGCCGTATCGTTTGGAGAGGTAAATATCGTTCACGTAAATGGCATACTTGGGAGTAAGTACTGGCCCTTTGGTATCGGCCAGCTCATGCACGCCAATACCTGCGCGAATATTGAACCTGATTTTACTTTTGGGTACTTTTATATCCTTCCGGGTAAACCGCTTGGGTAATTCCCTGGGAGCATAAGCCAGTCCCAGAAATACCGACGGCAGATTAATGCCCATATTTGGAACCTGATAATGCCCATTGGAACAATGAGACACCATGAAACCAGTTTTTATATTCAAATGGCGACCAATTGAAGGCTGAATATAGACCGATGCAAATGCAAATGCCGTTATGGTCGATCCAATATAAAAATCAGAAGGATTACTGTCATAATTATATTGTTTTTCGAAAAACGCAAGACCAAGTCCTAAATTAACCCTCGGGGAATACCACTGACTACCCTGAGTATTAAATGTGATATTTGGAACCACTCCTGCCATTCTGCCCAATTCTTTTCTATTACCAAAATCCCAGACGAACAACGAACATCCTACTTTTGGGAATCCGAAAATATGATGCCAATCCTTACTGCCATTGGTTTGCACCGCTATATCCAGTTCCATCGAAAATGGATTAACGCTTTTCGGTACATCTTCGGAGATATTAACAATGTGTCCGAGATGAAACGATGGCTCAATAGACCAATATCTAAAACTTAGAGAGTCTTTTACTGGCTGCGCCAGTGCGGTGAAGAGATTTGTTATAACAATAATAAAAGTAAAGAAACGCATTAAGTGGCTTTAAAATCAGGCAAGATTATTGGGTTGGAAAAAATTATTCCTCCGAAAAAATAGTCAATCAGAGGAATAATAGGAATATTTAATTATCGTATTGAAAACTTATAAATAGTAAGCTGAGTGTATTTTTTACCTGGGTTTAAAACAACCGAAGGAAATTTAGGTTGATTTGGAGAATCAGGAAAATGCTGGGTTTCGAGACACATCCCAAAGTGTTTATCATATTTTGCACCGCCAATACCGGTTAATGAACCATCGAGAAAATTTCCCGAATAGAATTGAATACCCGGTTCGGTTGTATACGTCTGAAGCAAACGTCCTGAAGTTGGTTCGTATACCTCGGCGGCCAAAGACAATTCGGTGTTTTGCTTGCGTAGTTTATAGTTAATATCATAACCTCCGGGAACTTTTTCAATTCGTTCTCCAATCTTATGTGCCGTAGTAAAATCAAATGCAGTAGCAGCAACAGGAGCAATTACGCCGGTAGGAATTAATGTAGTATCGGTTGGTGTAATTGAATCGGCAAACAGGGTTAATTCGTGGTTCAAAATATTTTCCTTTGCACCCGATAAATTAAAATAACTATGGTTTGTAACATTCAGAACTGTTGCTTTATCAGTTGCAGCTTCGTATGAAATTTTAATTTCGTTATTATTAGTAAGCATGTAAGTAACTTTCAAAGTAAGGGTTCCCGGATAACCTTCTTCCATGTCTTTGCTCATATAAGTAAGCGATAACCCTACTGAATCTGCTGAAGAAATTTCGGATGCATCCCAAACCTGTCTGTCAAATCCTTTTAACCCGCCATGCAACGAATTAGGGCCATTATTGATAGCGAGAGTGTATTCAGTGCCATTGAGAGAGAATTTACCCTTGGCAATACGATTTCCAAATCGACCAACAATGCTTCCAAAATGAGGATTTTCTCCTATGTACGATTTTAAGCTATCAAATCCTAAAACCACATTTTCAAATTTACCGTTTTTATCGGGTACAATAATCGAAGTAACTCTGCTTCCCCAATTTGTGATTTTAACTACCATCCCGTTTTTATTAGTAAGGGTATAAAGAGAAATTTCTTTCCCATCGGCTTGTCCCCAGGTGTCTTTTTTGACAGAAGGCTTATCTTCTTTCTTAGCGCAAGCAGCTAAAAACAAGATACTAATAAATAAAGTAGTGATTTTGATTTTCATAATTTTTGTTTTTAATTTTTTGAAAGCGAAAGATATAAAAAAATTATATTGAATTTACAGGGGAACTGAACTGAAATAAATAGAAATAAGTAGAAATAGATAGAAATAGATGAAAATAAATGGAAATAGATAGTGATAGATAGTGATAGAATTACATAATATTTAATCGGAAAATAAGGTGATCGTTTTGCAGCGTCCACGGAAAAATTGCTTTCTCACTTTATACTTCTTTCACCATAATTAGCCCATTTCAAATAATTCCATATTTGTATCGTTATATCAATGGAGTAATATTGGTTTTAAAGCGACATGGTTTGCAAGTAAGTGTGAAAATAACAAAATTAATTTTTATATGTTTATACTGCGAAAAATAGATTTTATGCTTTACAACTTTTACGCCATCTAATACGTATATAAGCACTATTATACCAATTTACGAATGAACATACGATATTATTTGGCTTTATCAATTTTGGTTATATGCTCATGCAAGAGTAAACCTCAAATTGTCGAAGTCAGAATACTTCATGCAAATAAAGAATTAGCGGTTTCCACAGCACAAATCCCTTATGTACAGGAGTATGAAAAATTTGCCCTCGAAACCATGAAGGAGACTCACCAACCCGGGGCGGCCATTGCAATAGTTAAAGGATCGGAAGTGCTTTACCTTAAAGGAATGGGTGTAAAATCGGTTGGAACTACTGACTCGGTTGATATTCATACTGTTTTTAGGATTGCTTCGGTATCAAAAGGTTTTGCTGCCATTTTGACGGGTATTTTGGTTCAGGAAAAAAAAATTGAGTGGGACGATAAAGTTATTAAGTATCTGCCTGCTTTTGCTCTAAAAGATACGTTTAGCACACATCATATTACGATTCGGCATATTCTAAGCCATACAAGCGGATTGCCCATCCACACCTTTACAAATTTGATTGAAAGCCGGGTTCCTTATGAAACCTTACGCGACAACCTTCGTTATGTCAGCCCTATTGCTCCCTTAGGAAAAGAATATGGATATCAAAATGTGGTTTACAGTCTCATTGGCGATATTATTAAGAAAGTAACAGGCAAGCCATACAACGAAGTACTAAAGGAAAAAGTGTTTACACCTTTGCAAATGACCGATGCCTCGGCAAGTTTTGAGTCGTTGAATGAAGGTTCTAATGTGGCATTACCTCATTTAAAGAGAAGTGATTCCACCTTTTATGCATTCCGAAATACTCCCGAATACTATTCAGTGCTACCGGCAGCCGGAGTGAATGCAAGTATTTCGGACATGGCAAAATGGTTAATGGCACTTTTAGGAAATAACCCTGAAGTAATAACCAAAGAAACGTTAAAAGAGTTATTTAAACGGGAAGTACAAGTACCAAGACGCCGCAAGTACCATTTTTTTCGTTGGCGATCAATCAGGGAAACCTATTATGCCATGGGTTGGAGAGTTCTTAACTATGGCGGAGAAACTGTAATTTATCATGGAGGCTTCGTGAACGGCTATCGCAGTGAAATCGGCTTTTGCCCATCACAAAAAATTGGTATTGTTGTGCTTTGCAATGCATCAGGCAAACTTGTAAACGAAAGCATCCCCACCTTTTTCGACGATTATTTTAACCATCAGCATAAAGTGGAAATAAAAAAAGCGGTAATAACCCCGCCTTTTCTATGTACTATGTACTAAAAAAACTATGCGTTAATCAGTTCTTTGTATTGCGCAGGACTTAACAATTCGTTAAGTTCCGAAGGATCATTAATGGAAACTTTAATCATCCATCCATCGCCATATGGATCTTTGTTAACTAACTCCGGTG
>JANXXY010000151.1 GCA_025350365.1 Bacteroidales bacterium
CAAGTAACACAATAACAACACATTGAAAATTTATAATTCGTCTTCTCACCCCGACTTGTATATATTTAATAATCAGTATGTTAATAATTTAGCATACTGATTATTTTATTTTCCAACTGAGCTATTCCTTATATTTACAATTACTTATTAAACTTTGGCAGTCCTTTGGACTCTGCCAGGTTTTAGGGTTTTAGTTTGACCTTCCAGAAAAACAGACATTTTTAGCAATATTTTCAAAAGAATTAAAAGTGGAAGACTTAAGGTTAAGTGTTCATTTTATTTTAAAAAATGAACACTTAACCTTTCATATAGCGCAAAATGAACATATCTTTGCCAAGTGTCCAATAATTAATTTAAAATGAACATGTATGGCAAAATCAACCTTCGACAGAACAGAACCATTCAATGATTTACCTTTACTTCCTCCAAAAGAAGAAATTGAGAATAATCCACAAATATTAAAAAAACTAATTTTAGCATCACGAGCCCTGGCTTCTTTTAATGGTAATATAATGAGGTTGCCTAATCCTCAAATGCTTGTTAATACCATAGCCCTGCAAGAAGCGAAAACGTCCACTGAGATTGAAAATATTTTTACTACGGGAGATGAATTATACAAGGCAATTTCCGATACTGCCAAGGAAGAAAATGCCAATCCATCTACAAAGGAAGTATTAAGGTATAGAGAAGCACTTTGGGTAGGTTATAGAGATATGATTGAAAAAAAAACAATCGATGTACCATCAATAATCAAGATATCCCAACAAATCAAAAATACAACAGCAGGAATACGTCCTACGCAAGCAATGGTTGTTATAAAACGAGGTCAAAGTGAGTTTAGGTCAGGTGAGATTATTTACACACCTCCAAGAGGTACGGGAGTTGTAGAGAAGTTTATGGATAATCTTATAGAATATTTTAATGATGATGAAAAATTCCAAACCGACCCACTTCTAAAAATGTGTATAGCGCATTATCAATTTGAAGCTATACATCCATTTCAGGATGGAAATGGAAGAACAGGCCGTATTTTAAATTTGTTATACCTTATAAATAAAGGATTATTGTCCCAACCAACTCTTTATTTATCGAAATATATCATTGTAAACAAAGATGATTACTACCATAAACTTGGAGCAGTAACTCAACGGGAATCGTGGGAAGAATGGATATTATATATGTTGGATGCTTTGGAAAAAACCTCTGATCTTTCTACTAACCTTATAAATGAAATTTTAAAACAGATGGAAGCAACTTTAGAGCATGGGAAAGCCCACATTAAGTGGTACAATAAGGATATTAATGAAGCCATATTCAGTCAACCTTACATTAAACCTAAAATTATTGGTAGCATATTAGAAAAATCATCCAGGACAACTCTTACAAAATATATGGGCGAGCTTGTAGAGGCTAAAATATTGACCCCCAAAAAAGAAGGTGCAGAAGTTTATTACCTTAATGATGATCTGATAAGAATACTACAAGGATAAATCCCATACAGAAATTAAACCATATGCGGCACTAAGTGATACCATACGTTCTATACTTATAGCTTTGTTTCGGGCAATAGCACTCTGGGTCGGATTAAGTTCTATAATCCATACCTCGAACCTTTTTACCATGTCCATTCCTTTTTATCAAAAATCATTTACATTATCAATTTATCATTTTACGGAATAAAACCTTTGGCAAGAGCATCAAAAAATTGGTTTTCCTTCGGTTAATGGCGTTATTAACAATCCTCTATCTTTCACTTGGATATCAACTAACTTCCCTTCTCCAAGCGTATTAAGAAGCCGCTTAGATAGAATGAGTCCTTGTGAGTTTCCAATTTTAACAATTGTTGTTTTCCAGTCTTAAATATTTTGCGTAACAATAATAAATTTTTAACATGTTTTCCTTATTGATAAAATTTCAAATGACTCTCAATTAATCATTCCTGAATTTAAAACGAATACTCGAAACTATTTTGTACATTTAGATTAAGATCGAATGATTTAAGTTTTGCCAACAAGAATATTTGAAACATAATTTATGAAAAAACGAATAAAGATTCTGCACCTTGAAAATTCTTTAAGCGATTCTAAATTAGTACATTCACTTATTGAAAATGAAGGAATTAGTCATGATTATTTTTTGACGAACAACGAAAAAGATTTCATAAAAATCATAGAAACTGAAAATATCGACATTATATTATCCGATTGCATTTTGCCTAAATACAATGGAAACGATGCATTAAAGGTTGCCAGAGAAAAATATCCTCACATGCCTTTTATATTTGTTTCAAATGCCTTGGGAGAAGATGCTGTTATTAAAGCGATGTTAAACGGAGCCACGAATTACGTGCTAAAAAACAAACTAGAGCGGTTGGCGATCGCAATTAAAAGAGCGGTTAACGAGCATGACCTTGATATTGAGAGTAAGCAGGCAGAAATGATTCTCCGCGAAAGCGAAAGAAAATATAAAGAACTGGCCTTTCAAAATGAAGAAAAAAGTAAACGGGCTGAAGAGTTAATAGTTGCAAATAAAGAACTTGCCTTTCAAAATGAGGAGAAAGAAAAACGCGCTGATGAGTTAATCATTGCAAATAAAGAGCTTGCCTTTCAAAATGAGGAGAAAGAAAAACGCGCCGATGAATTAATCATTGCAAATAAAGAGCTTGCCTTTCAAAATGAGGAGAAAGAAAAATCAACACCATGGTAGAGCAATTGAGCTCTTTTGCTTCCGAAGTCACCCGTGTTGCGCGCGAAGTCGGTACCGAAGGCAAGCTCGG
>JANXXY010000203.1 GCA_025350365.1 Bacteroidales bacterium
AAGAAAGGCTCTTCCGAAATACGCCAGCCAATAGATGCAGACGGGAAGAATCCCCACTGGTGATCAGGCGTAAACTTGGATGAGCCATCATAACGAAACTGAAATTCAGCAAGATACCGATCACCGTATCCATAGTTTGCCCTTCCTATTAATGCGTGATAGACCTCTTCCAAAATACCATCTGTATTACCACCTCCCAGTTGATTAGTAACCAAACCATTGGTTAGATCTGTCGAAACAAAAGCCAGCTCACGTTGTGCGTAAAAATCATCGCCAGTGTTCTTTTGCGCTTCCAAGCCCAGAACTGCGCTTACTTTATGAATTTCCTTAAAAGTACGGTTGTAGTTCAATATAAACTGAGACAGAACCTGTTGTTTGTCGTAAAACTCCCTGCGTAGTTGGTTCGGAGAACTCAGGTTATACAATTTTTGGGTATAGGTTTTCGTTAGCGGATCGTAAGCATATTGATTGTATTCTTTGCGAAAAATCGTGTTATTATCCATCTGATAGTCGAAACTAAATAAAGCCTTTACAGATAATCCGTTCAACACAGGTAAAAGGGTTCCGAAATCGTAATTTAACCCTGTTGAAGACTGGAAATTCTTTTTAGCATATTTTCGGTATCCCGAAACACTGGCAGTCATTTCGGCCACCGTATTTTCTTCCAGGTCAAGTCCTTCGTAGTTGAGCATTGTATTCGCAGGATCGGCATATGCCGGATTCAAAACACCCTGCCGCCAGTAATTACGGATAATATCAACCGTACTCGTGTATGGATTATTACGCTGATCGACTAATCCACTCAAATTAACAGTATAGGTTAGCCCTTTAAAAAGCTCGGTAGACAAATTGGCACGGAAGTTATATTTATGATAGTTCAAATCTCCTGACTTTAGAAAGCCTTCCTGGGAAAAATATCCCAATGCAACGAAATATTGTGTTTTTTCATTTCCTCCGGAGATACTTAAATCGTGCTGGGTTTGTGGAGAAAATTTGGAAAACACATACGATGACCAATCCGAAATACCTTTTGTGCCATCAGTATATGCCTTAATTTGGTCCTGCGTATATTGCGGGCTACCACCATTAATATTATTCATCGATCTTTCGTTATACAATATCATGGATTGCACAGCACTAGCAAGGTTTGGCATTTTTGAAGGTTGCTGAAACGTATACGATCCATTATAGGAAACTGTGCATTTCCCATCAGTTGTACCTTTTTTGGTAGTAATAAGCACGACCCCATTACCAGAACGTACCCCGTAAATAGCAGCCGAAGCATCTTTCAGAACCGAAACATCTTCAATATCATTCGGGTTCATGCGTTGAAAATCCTCGGTTGAACGTGGAATTCCATCGATAACGATTAATGGGGTGCCCAATCCCCGGATATCAAGGGAACTGTTAAAGGTTCCAGGTTCGGCACTTTTTTGCCAAACACGCACACCGGCAATTCTCCCGGTAAGCATATTCTGTGGGTTTTCGTTTTTGGTTTGCAACATTTCAGAACCTTTAACACCTGATACCGATCCGGTTAGTGTTGCTTTCTTCTGAGTACCATACCCTACAACTATAATTTCTTGTATTTTTTGTATGTCTTCTATAAGCGTAACATTGATGGTACGTTGCCCGTTAACAGGAATTTCTTCTGTTAAATATCCAAGAGATTTAATAACAAGTATTCCATCGGCAGGCACATTAATGGAATATTCTCCTTTACTTCCAGTAATAATGCCCACGGTAGTATTTTTAACTACAATGGTTGCACCTATAAGAGGTTCTTTATTAAGGTCCAGGATAATACCAGACACGGTGACATTTTGTGCCCATAGTGAATTAGTGAAAAGACAAGCAAATAGTGCCAATTGAAGGCATAATTTGCTTGTCTTTTGAATGATTTGTTTTAACATAGTACGGTGTAATTTAAGTTAGTTTTCTTTTTCCAATTCATACTTTGCTAATATGGCATACTCTGCAGCAAAAGCAAAAGTAAACATGCTTTCCACTTTGTTATTGTTATTATCCAGGCTCCAACCAACCAATAGATTTGTAGGGAGAAAATCCTGATGTAGGTAGTTATCGTATGCATAGTCAAGATTTTGCTGGAAGCTATTAATATATTTATTTACATCATTATATGAAGAATATGAATCAACAAATCCGCGCATTAATACGCTATTGAACCAATTTCTGAATCCGCTTATATCATACGTATAATATCCGGTTTTTGAAGTTCCCAGAACAGCAAAGCTAGAAAAACTAGCATCAGCCAATTTTTTGGTATCGGTGAGGTATTGATTATCTGAAGTAACGCGATATATCTCTGCTGCCCCCGATAACATAGTACCACTATTATACGTGATAGCCGGGCCAACACGGTCCTGACAAGTAATTCCTCTACGGTAAATTGTTCCATTCACCGTTTCGGTTTGAGGAGCGCCAGGATTACAACCTCCCATCATATCATCATACACACCGTCGGATCGCAATAACGATTTCTTTTGCCATGTGTATATCTTTTTTGCAAAATTCAGATAATAATCGCTTTTGTTTTCAGATTGTATTTTACGTGTTTTATGGTCGCCGGCATCAATATACCGATGGTCAATCATGTCGGATTTCCCTTTGTATAAATTGTGCAACCACACTAGAGGCTCAACCATAGGCCCATTGCTGCATGAATGTTTTGTTACATAACCCGGGCCCCAGGTTATTCCACCGATTTCATTTCCACTGGCATCAAGCGTGCAATCCCAGCCATCGAGAACGTATTCCGTCAAATATTCAGCTTTGTCTAAATAAAGTTTATTTCCAGTTAGGTTATAGGCTTCAATTAGCTCGCGAA
>JANXXY010000223.1 GCA_025350365.1 Bacteroidales bacterium
CAAAACAAGCCACGTGCCGTATCATAAATTGGAGATAAAATAGGTTGATGATAACAACGCAAATGCCTTATTATTGACCAGTTATAAAAATGGCGATCGTTGTTGCCCACTAAAGCATCGAATAGAAGCATTTTGAGAAATTCTTGCATAATGATGACCGTCTGTTCGGGAAAAGAATAACGAAAGGCCTGTTCAGTAAATTGAATCGTAAAAAAATCGCGAGCTAATTGTTTTTCTTCTATTTCTTCGACAAATCTTCTATCATTCAAGAAGCCTGCATAAATGTCGGCCCCATGTTTTCCATCCCACAGGCTTAGGTATTTCTTTTACACCCAAATAAACTAATCATTAACATCCCAGAAAATAAACTATTTGGCCATCCTAAATTTATCCACTATTTCTTTCGAAACTTTCAATCCCAATTGCAATTCACTTTGAACCAATGCTATCGCTTCAATCACATTATTTTTCAGGAGTATCTCAATAATTTTCTGTTCTAATCCTTTACTAATGTTTTCTATAAAAATGTATTAATACAATAACCTAAAAACGATTTAAAATCTACTTCTTGTATAAGGCCGAGATTAATACTGAAATATCAATCAAAACCAAAGTTATTAAAATCTGGCAATTAGAAAACTAATTGAAAAAAAACAGCTGACTGTCCAAATTAAAAATGACTTCAAACTTGTTTGTCATCCGCATTTATATCTTACGCAATCAGGCCTTTGCATTCTTGCTTTTAAAATCCTTAATTTAGAAATAATTTTTCCTTAACATCCTAATATTAACGCTGGGCATATTTACCTAATACCTAATAAAGAAAATTCATTTAAATGAAATAAATCTTCACTCCTCTTTGTGTTCATGTAAAATCTATTCTTTAGAAGTTTAAAACATGTTGATATCTTTCAAATGTTCTAGCAAACTTTTATCATCGAACAATGTTATTTTTGCGATATACTTTGACATGGATGTTCAGTCATTGTCTATCAATTTAAAAATCAGAAAAAAATTAAACAGAAAAGCATGCAAACATTATTTGGCGAAGTAGAAGACAAGAAAGAGAAAACGTTAAAAATAGTTTCGAAGGTAAATAAAGCTCTTTCTAAGAACCAACAAACATTCAATAATCTCACAAAGCGTATAGAGAAATTAGAAACTGATATTACCACCCAAAATATAAAGCTTCTAAAAATGTTAACGTTTCATGGAAAAGAAATCTATCCGATACAAAAGGATGTTGCAGAAGCAAGGATTCAGTTGGCGATTGTACTCGACAAAGCAACTGAATGTAATAAATTTTCAAAAAAACAAATAGAATATATACAGGGTGCGATAATAGGTCTTTTAAACGATGCATTTGGGGAAATTGAACCAACACCTGAACAAAAATCAGTGTTTGACAAATGGTCGGAAGTATGTTATGACGAAGAATTGGATGAGCAAAAAAGTGAATTCAAAAATATGTTTTCCGATATGATGAGCGACATGTACGGAATAAATGTTGATATGAACGATTTTGAAGATAACCCCGATGAATTTGCTCGTTTTCAAGCAAAAATTCAGGAACAGTTTGAAAATCAGCAAGGTCATCTCCAAAAAGGCCGAAAGAAAACAAAAAAACAATTGGCTAAAGAAGAAACCCTCAAAGCCGAGGTCGAAATTAAAAACAAAAATATTCGAAGTATTTACATTGCCCTAGCCAAAGTGCTTCATCCCGATACTGAACCGGATATAGCCCAAAAGGCGGTAAAGGAAGAATTAATGAAAAAAGTTACGGTTGCTTATGATCAAAAAGATTTACCTACTCTTTTAAAGCTTGAGCTGGAATGGGTACACAAAACTACTGAACACCTCGAACAGCTGACAGACGACAAACTGAAAATTTATATATCGGCTTTAAAACAGCAGGCGGCTGAGCTTGAACGAGAAAAGGTTAACGTATACCACAATCCGCTATACGCAAAGATAATTGCTTTTGCTCACCTACCAGAGATGTATGCCATAAATCAAATGGAGAAACAAAAAAAAGAATTTAAAAACATGTTATTCAATATAAATCATTTTACTACCGAATTCAAAATGCCCAATACTAAAAAACAAATTATTGAATTTGCCCAACAATTTTGCAATGAGGTTGCTGAAGATGACTTTGACTTTTTAAGTGAAATGTTGAGTAAACAAAGGTTTAGATAAACATGACCGCTGCGAGGTTCATAAACTTTGTTATCCATTGTGAAATTATTTGAGTACATTGGAAGTTAGGTGCTTTAATAATTCGATTAACATAATGCCTGTTGAAGGCATTTTACGAATATATTTGCAAAAAACTCGTTATGGATATTCCATTAAAATACGGGAAGCAACAAGTATTATTTTCCCTGCCATCCCAAGCTGTTATTCCGGAATATAACGAACCCAAATATTCCATAAATAAAGAGGGGTTTACAAAGGATTTGCTCCATTATCTTCCGGAAGATAAATCGCGATATAACCAGGTAGCAATTGTTGTTTCGGATAAGACCCGTTTATGTGGATATCCTGAATATCTCCCATGGGTTACAGAGATACTGATAAAACAGGGTGCAGTAAAAGAAAACATCAGCTTTTACGTTGCTTATGGAACCCATCTCAAACAGACCGATAAGGAAAGTATTAACAGCTATGGTTCCGTATTTAACGAATATCGTTTTGTTCATCATGATTGTGATGATGAGTCTGTTTTCGAAATTTGTGGCACTACCAAACGAGGCACTCCCGTAACCATTCGAAAAGAGATACTCAATTGCTCCATGCTGATTACATTTGGAGCCATATCGCACCATTATTTTGCTGCTTACGGAGGTGGCCGCAAACTGATATTTCCCGGATTAGCTGCACGTAAAGCGATATACCTCAACCATGGGCTTTTTCTCGACCGCGAAACCCGATCGCTTGCTTTAGGATGTGAGCCCGGCAAACTCAATGGTAATCCCCTGGCAGAAGACCTGGAAGAGATTGATACTTTTGTACCTTCAAAAATCTCCATTCATGGTATTTTAAATGCCTCTGGTAAAGTGTGCCAATTGATAATTGGTAACAGTTACAACGATTTTGTGGAGGCTTGCAAAATTCATGACAGTTACTACAAATACAAATACAGCGGGCAATTCGACACGGTGGTGGCTTCCAGTGGAGGGTATCCAAAAGATATCAATTTTATTCAGGCCCACAAATCTGTTCACCACGCGGCAGCATTTGTTAAAGATGGAGGTACTCTGGTAATATTATCGGAATGTATTGATGGCATTGGGTCTAACTATTTTATAAAATACATTGAATCAGGTAGCTTTGAAGAAGCATTTGCAATATTGGAGAATAATTACGAAGGCAATGGTGGTACTGCACTTTCGATGATGCTAAAAACAAACCGAATTCGAATTTGCATGCTTACATTGCTAGATGAGAAAACTTGCAAAACGTTGGGCATAGAAAAAGTAGAGAGAGAAGATATTCAAAAGATTATTTCAAAAGAAAAGGGAAACATTGCAGTTATCCGAAATGCAAGTATTCTGGTTAAATAATAATTGCCTGGTAGCAAAAAACATGATATTTAGATTGACCTAACTGCATAATTTTGCTTAGTCCCCTTAGAAAAACCAACCTGTTATACCATTAATAATTAAAGGGAAAGGTTGATTATTAAGCTAGCAGTTTTCAGGAGTCATGGGTAAAAAGTAAAAAAAACCTTAAATCATTAAACAATTTCAGACCTCCTGATTTGGTGTACATTAGAATGTAGCAGATTTAAAATTGAATTATAGAAAAATCTTCGCATGCAAGGTTAACAAATGGAAATTGAACCGTACGGGAATTGAAATCTATTTAATGTTGAAATATTTTGTCATATTCTTTTGTTTTTAAGTAAATTGTTTTATTTTTGACTTGTAATTAATCAAATTTACTGTTGTTAAATTAACCATAAAAAGGATTTTATCAATTAAAACCTATAATATGTATTTTACAAATAACATTAAATTATTGCGCAAACGTCGTGGACGCACCCAGGACGACATTGCCACCTTTTTAAATATGAAACGATCCACTTTTAGCGGCTACGAGAACGGCGTGGCTCAACCAAACATCGAGGCACTGATGGCTTTTTCGAATTATTACAAAGTGGCCATTGATACATTGGTTAGGGTTGATTTGTCGAGACTATCGGAATTTCAGTTTTCGGAGCTTGAGAGAGGAAATGATGTATATGTACGAGGAAGCAATCTCCGGGTGATCGCAACAACCATCGACGCCAAAAACAACGAAAATATTGAACTGGTGCATGAAAAAGCGAAGGCCGGATACACAACAGGTTATGCCGATCCTGAATATATCAGGGATTTACCTGTTTTTCAGCTTCCCTTTTTATCAAAACAAAAAAAATACCGTACGTTTCAGCTTAAAGGAGACTCTATGTTGCCAATACCTGATGGATCGTGGGTTACCTGCGAATTTGTTCAGGACTGGAACGAAATTATCAATGGCCATGGATATATTATTTTTACTATGGATGAAGGCATTGTATTTAAAATATCAGAAAATCGTATTACTGATGAAGGTAAACTTATTCTTTATTCACTGAATCCAATATACGAGCCCTATGATGTGCAGGTAACAGAAATAAAGGAGGTTTGGAAATTTGTGAACTACATCAGCGCCGAACTGCCCGACCCAATGATTCCAAACGATTCATTGTTAAAAACCGTTGTGGGTCTAAAGCGTGACATGAATTGGATGAAACGCAAAGTTGGAAATAAAGGGAATAATTAACTTTCAAACTTTATTAATCGAAATTATATTTAAATAAAAAAGGCGTCCTAAAAGATGCCTTTTTTATTTACAGCTAATTCTATTTTATAAGATTACCATCTCCATCAATGAGTTTGATTTCATAATCAAGTTCCTTCAAAGAGGGTCCAATTTTGGAACGATCCCCAACCACTATCCAGACAAGTTGTTCAGGTTTAATTACTTGTGTTGCCATCTCCTGAATCTCTTTTATTTGAAGTGCCTTCAGTTTGGATGCATAATCCTGAAAATAATTATCTTTCAAACCATAACGAACAATTTCGTTGATGGCTCCTGTTACAGACCCCATTGTTTCGTAACTGCCGGGAATCTGAAGAAGCTGGTTATTCTGATTTTTCTGAAACTCATCAGTAGTTGCCGGATTCTTACCGCAGTAACCATTCAACTCTTTATATATTTCCTGTAAAGTTTCCTTGGTTTTATCGGATTGAACCTGAGTATAAGTGATAAATGGACGCTGACCCTTTGCTGAATAAACAAACGATCCGGCACCATAACTCCAGTGCTTGTCTTCACGAATATTCATATTAATACGCGAGGTAAATTCCCCACCAATAATACTGTTCATTAATGTTACCGATGCTTCGTTTAATTGACCGAATGGTTCAGTGATGTTTCCGGTTAACACCAACGACTGAATAGATCCGGGTCGATCCATCAGGTATAAAACAGATTTAGCCGGAAGCTTCACTTGAGAAATAATCTTTTTGGGTACAGAACCACTTTTCCAGGTTTTTAGAAGTTTTTCAAGTTTGGGTTTCAGTTCATCCAACGAAATATCGCCCACCACAACTAATGTTGCATTGTTCGGTTTTATCCACGATTGATAAAACTTCACCAATTGATCGCGGGTAATTCCTTGCACTGTGGCCTCAAAACCCGATCCGGTGAGAGGCGCTCCGTATGCATGGCCATCGCCGTATAAAAACTTTGGAAGAATACGGAAAGCAACTCCCGTAGGTTGTGTTTTTTCTTTCTGAATAGATATCATTTGTTCTTTTTTCAACCTGTCAAGATCAGTTTGTGGAAACGACGGATTGAGAAGAACATCGGTAAAAATATCGAGGGAAAGGTCGAGATTTTGCTTCAAGGTATTGAGAGATAGAAACGACTGATCAAGGTTTGAACCCACTGAAAGTCGTGATCCGAGACGATCAAGTTCTTCACTTATTTGTAATGCATTTCGTTTTGCCGTACCCTCGTCTATCATATTCATAGCCAGCTTGGCGGTACCTGGAACTGCGAATTGGTCGGCAGCGTATCCAGCATCAAACGATAACATAAAATTGATGGCCGGAATAGTTGATCGCTGAGCTAAAACTAAAGGTAAGCCATTGGACAATGTTGTACGCTGAAATTGAGGAAAAGTAAGCGCCGGAGCGGCTCCCATCTCAGGAACTTTAGTTCGGTCAGCATCTGTTGAAGTAGTTTTTGCTTCGGTAAATGGCTGCACTTCTAAAACGTACTGTCCATCGCTCAGCCATTCCTTTGAAACCTGAAGTAAGTCAGTAGGTTTGGCTTCATTCATTTGTTTTAGCCATATTTTATAATTATCTGCGCTACCAAAAAATGTTTGATTTTTAGCCAGAATATCCGATTTTCCTCCAAACCCGCCAACACGTTCAAGACCTCTTACAAACGTTGCATAATTTTTTGTTTTAATCTTTACAAGTTCATCATCGGTCGGTCCGGTTTGAAGAAATTTAGCAAGCTCTTCATCAATGGCATTTTCAACTTTAGAGGGGTCGACGCCGGGTTTTACATCAGCCTCGATGGTAAATAGACTGCCAATTTCACGATTGTCGACATAACAGCTTATAGAGGTTGCTATTTGCTGATCGTAAACCAAACGCTTGTAAAAACGCGATGTTTTACCTGATGCCAATACATCGCTCACCATATCAATATAAGTAAACTCCTTTGATCCCTCTTGTGGAATATTCCATACCTTATAAATACGTTCTTGTGGAACCCGATCCTGCATAATTTGACGTTGAATACCAGTACGTTTCGCAGGCCATGACTGATATTTAGCGATGGGAGGGCCGGCCAGCAAAGATCCAAAATATTTTTTCACCTTTTCAAAGGCTTCAGCAGTGTTAATGTCACCAGCAACCACCAAGGTTGCATTGTTTGGTCCATAATATGTTTTAAACCATTCTTTTACGTCTGCCAATGACGCACCATTTAAATCGTCCATCGAACCAATGACGGTCCAGGAATAAGGGTGTGATGCTGGATAGGTACTTTTTGTCATATAATCATCCACCAATCCATAAGGTTCATTTTCACCCTGGCGTTTTTCGTTTTGAACTACACCTCTTTGTTCATCTAGTTTAGCTTGCGTTATCGCATTAACCATAAATCCCATTCGATCGCTTTCGAGCCACAAAACCTGATCGAGCGCTGAAATGGGTACTGTTTCGAAATAATTTGTTCTGTCATTGCTGGTTGTGCCATTCAAATCGGTAGCGCCTATCTTATCAAGTGCCTTAAAATAATCGTCGTTATAATGCTCGCTTCCGTTAAACATCAAATGTTCAAATAAATGAGCAAACCCTGTACGTCCGGGTTTCTCGTTTTTTGAGCCGACATGGTACCAAATATTTATTGCAACAACAGGCGCTTTGTGATCTTCATGGATTAACACTGTTAATCCATTGTCGAGCACAAACTTTTTGTACGGAATGTCTATATCTGAAATTGAATTTCCGCTCTGAGCTTTTAGATCAGGGCAAATATTCGATAATAAGAAAACTATTGTCAATAATAAAAATTTATTCATCAATACAAAATTGTTTATATTCCGGATGCAGCCTGTACATTGCATTTTATGCAAGATTACGTTTTTTGTAAAAAATACTCGTCTCATAATTTAAACTTTTAGGTTAAAAATAGGTTAAATCAAATGGTTAGATTTTCATACATCTAATATATGAAAGTTTTTATTGAAGAAAACACAAATAATTCATGCATTGTTCTTAATTTTAAACAAATAACTCATTTTGCGCAGTTAATTTACTCAAAATCAAAGTACCATGGAATTATTTAATGAAAACAGTAAACTTGCTCAGGTAATCCTTAAAGACCACACATTGCTTCCTGTAATAAACAGGCTTGGTCTAAAACTAGGATTTGGGGATTCAACGATACAGCAATTATGCAAAAAGGAAGGAATTGATGTTACTTTTTTTGTCGAAATAATCAACGTTTTTCATAATGAAAATTATTTTTCAGAAAAGAAACTACTTGATTTTTCAGTAACTACTGTCATTGATTATCTTTTAAAAACCCACAGAAATTATGTTGACTATGTAATACCTGAACAGGAAAGGTTAATTGATTTATTTCTGTCAAATTGCACCACTGGATGTAAAGAAAATGAATTAGTTAGAAAATTTAATAAAAAATTTACTGAAGAGTTTATTAAACATATTCAACTCGAAGAAATAGAGATTTTCCCCTACGTGATTAATCTGAATGAAGTGATTGGGAATCCATCAAAAAAGGCAGCTTTTATGGATCAATACAAGAATTTTACCATAAAAGGATTTGAAAAGGAACATAACAACATGGATGAAAAAATGTTTGACCTAAAAAATATCATTATAAAATATTTACAACCGAACTATGACCAGAACATCGGGAATTCATTATTGTCGAACCTTTTTATATTCGAAAAAGACTTAAAAAATCATTCACGAATTGAAGATAAAATACTCGTTCCAAAAGTGAAACAACTTGAAAAGATAGTGAAAAAAGATGAATAACCATATGAGTAAGGTTATAATTATCTGTGATTCGGACATAATACTGAAAGGTTTGTCCGTTATATTATCCGATTGTAATGCTGATGAAGTTTTTTTGATGCACCACAAAAAGGAGCTTAATGATTATCCCCATTTATCGGGATATATTCTAATAATTCTGCCATTAAATATAATCAATGATTATGAAATCCAATTAAAACAAATATTAATCAATGCTATAAATATTAAATACTTACACCTTATTTTCGAAGAAAAGACTTCCATCACCAGTTCTGATATTTATATCGGGGATAACCCCGCATCGATTGTAAAAAAGGTAAATGAATTATTGAATTCTTTTTGGACAAAAAAGGTGATTGAACCAATTAATGACCTTACCAAACGGGAAATTGATGTTTTACTATTAGTTGCAAAGGGGTTGGCAAATAAGGAAATTGCTGATAAGCTATCCATTAGCATTCACACTGTAATTTCGCATCGTAAAAATATTTCTGAAAAAACCGGAATCAAATCCGCCTCGGGATTGACGATGTACGCTGTATTAAAAAAACTTATTGATATCGATGAAATAAGTACATCCGATCTTATATAAATCATTATTTCATGGGATTGTGGAGAACAGGGTAAAATCTAATTTTGTGGTAAATTAAATTGAAACAAAATGATAAAGAAGATTTTACTATTTATTGCTATTGTTAGCTTTGTTAAGGTTAGTGCACAGGACAGGATATTTACTTACACCTATCAAAGCGGAGTATTGAATAAAGGACAAAAGGAAATCGAAGTTTGGACGACATTCCTAAATGGCCGGAATAATTTTTACAAAGGTATTGACCATAGAATAGAATTCGAAATTGGCCTTGGAGCAAAACTACAAACCTCATTTTATTTGAACTATGGATATTTTAAAGCTATTGTTGAAGATAATGGTATCCAAAATTTAATAAGTAATACTGAATATAGCTTTTCAAACGAATGGAAACTAAAACTAAGCGATCCGGTTGCAAATCGCATTGGCTCAGCACTTTATTTTGAGTACTCTTTATCACCATCTACAACTGAACTTGAAGGCAAGATTATTCTGGACAAACAATCCGGAAATTTTATTAACGCCTTTAACCTGGTTGGCGAATATGTTTTGGAAAAGGCATTTTCGCCCAATGGTACAAACATAATTTCAACAAATGAGAACGAAGTGAAAGTTGAATTAAATTATGGTTTAGCTTATCGTTTAAAAAACAACATCCATTTAGGATTTGAATTAATGAACCAGAACATAATTGCCAAATCGAAATGGGAAAATTCAGTTGTATTATTCGGTCCAAGTTTTTCCTATTCAACAAATGGTTTTTGGATTAATTTATCTTGCATGCCTCAAATCACCAATTTAAAAGGAGGCGGGTTAGAACTTACTGGAAATGAACGTTTACAAACAAGATTAATATTTTCCTATGCATTTTAAATACCAAGCTTTATCACTTTTTATTCTTTTCGTGTTTGCAATAGTGGCATGTCGACAGGCATTGTACATTCCCACTTTGTCAGATTCGCAAAGAATTGGAGTTCCATGTGATACGCTTGTGATCGGAAGAAATTTATATGTCAAAAATTGCGGAAGTTGTCACAATCTATTTAAAACTGAGCAATTCACAAAAAACGAATGGGCTAAAGCCATGGTTGTAATGCAAAAAAAAACAAAATGCAATAATCAGGAAGTTAAACTTATAATGAAATATCTTATAACCAGACCTAAGCAAGGGTAAATAATTTTTACTCAAAAATGCATACGAATACCGAACATGGTAAGTGGGTGAAAGTAAGGAATTAAAACTTTGGCAGGAAACAAGTTTCCTGCCAAAGTAAGTTAAATCTTATTATTTCTTTTTCTTTAACAAGAAATAACCTCCGGCAGCGGCAACCACCACAACTCCAGCAATGATAGCAATGGTTTTGCCGGAACCACCTTTTTCAGAAGCCTCATCTTCCGCTTTATAGTATACAGGATCAGTAGCGTCAGCCGATATTGTATCTTTTTTCTCAATCGAATCCTGGGCTACAGACATTGAAACATTTCCAAGGAGAAGCACTCCTGCCATCGAACACATTAAAACTACTTTTTTCATAATAATCAACCTTTTATAATTAAACATTTATTTTATAGATTTTGCTAATTGATCGTATCTCTTTGCTATTTCGGGATCTGAGTTACGATAACTCTCGGCAAGTGCCATAATAGCAGGTTTATATTTCGAATCCTGACGAAGACACAACATCAAAACGGAACGCGCTTTCTTGCTGTCCGAATTGGTATATAGATTAGCGAGCTTCACATATGGTCTTAAAAATTTACAATTGGCCAGGATGGCTCTTTCGTAATAATTTGCAGCCATCAACGCATCACCTTTTTCGATAACAATATCGCCTAGAAATTGCAGAATAAGTTCATCAGACGGAAGAATTTCAAGCCCTGATTTTAACGCACTTTCAGCTTCTTTCTTTTTATCGTTTTTGTACAACGCCCATGCGTATTTGTACCAGAGATATTCGTTTTGGGGATAGGCTATCAGCCCTTCTTCTAAATAAGGTATGGATCCTGAAATATTTCCGGATTCCAACTGAGTAATTCCCTCATAATCAGCTTTAGTACACCGTTCAAGTATAGCACATATTGGAACGCTATCAGCATAAACTACATGAATGGTATTTAGCGGAGGCCATGTTTTATTTTTGAGCTGATCAGGATGAATATAACTATTTACCACTATCGCATAATCCCAATCGTGCCTGCTTCTGTCAGCATAAGGAAAATAAAAGGTTTCGACATTCTTTTGATTTCTAAAAAACCAGCGAATTGAAAAATTAGCTCCCACCTTCACTGCATGATTTGTTTTTTTTGTCTCCAAATAATTGGCTAACCATTCCGATCCTTCGCGCATTGAGTGATAATAATAATCGGTTTCATAATTGCCATATGCACCTTTTAACCCTCCCATAAACTGATTGTAATACAAGTAATAATAAGGATGATTTTGCATCATAAACTTAAGCGGATGAATCACCAAAAGAATTACCATTACCCCAAGAACCCATTTGTAATATTTATTGTGGAAATAAGTAAAAAGTTTTGAGAAGCCGATGGCTGAAATAAGTATGATGCAAGGGTAGATAAACAAAAAGTGCCTCCAGCTTCCATAAAGATTGGCCTTTTTTATGATCACAAATACAACAGGGAAAACGACGGCAAACAAAATAAATGAAAAGTATAACGCCTGTTTTGAATGAAAAAACTGATTAGAAAATAAAACGAATAACACAATGCCGACAAATACAATAATAGGTATTGTAATAGCCATATATTTAGGCAGGTAATACCATGGAAGAATATCAGACCAATAGGATTGACCTTCAAATATCTGGCGAAGGGTAGTTGGGAAATGTGCCATTACCAGGTATGATTTCCATGGATTTATAATTGGGTTTTGTAATGCATAAGGCCAAAGAATTAGCCCTAACAAATAGGCTGTTACCGAAATACCAATTACCCAAAACAGTTGATTTCGAATGTATTTTCCATAGAACTGCTTGTTTTTAACATACTCAATCACATTAAAAAGAATGAAAAAGAACCATAAATAGAAAAGTAGAAGAAGGCCTCCGGCTCTTATACTCACTGCAAAAGCCATGCTTAGAACTAGTAAAACCACCGTTTTCCAATTGGGTTTATCTATCGTCGAAAATAGTTTGATAATGAAATAGATACTGGCTATATAAGCCAAAGCAAACGGAATATCCTTCAGATTATTCACTGAATGGCCAATGAAAAACGGAGAAACGCTGAACAGCAGGAGTACAAAAATTCCCGCACCATACCCTGCCAGATAAACAGCAAAAAGAGCGGTGAGCAAAATAGTTAACCATCCGGTAATAGAACATATCACATGACGGAAACCGTAAATATCATCAATATGAAACCAATGAATTAATATGGTGGTAATGTTATCAAGCGATTGGCCGTAATATTTTAAATGAGTTTTAGGAGTATTAATAGCCGATTTATCTTCGCCCCAGGAAGCAAAATAGCTATAAACCATTTCCGATTGCTTCAGATGCACACCTTCGTCACCGGAAATTCCTGCATCGCGACTAACCAGCGCTAGTGCAGTAAGGATCAGAAAAGATAATACAAAAAAATATATTTTTAATAATCTGTCATTCATTAATCTATCTGCCTACTATGAAACTTCTTTACAAAATACAGCGGCCTGTTTTGTGATTCTTTGTAAATCCGATACACATATTCTCCTACAATTCCCATAAAAATCAACTGCACCGAACCTAAAAAATAGATGCTTAACAAAGTAGATGACCAACCTATAATTGCAAAACCGAAAATTTTAGCAATAAGAACATACATCCCTGCCACCATAAAAACGATGGTTCCCATCATACCAAGGATCATGCAAAACCGGATTGGGAATCGTGAAAAAGCAAAAATTGCATCAGTGGCAAGAATCATTAATTTATAGAAACTCATCTTTGATTTCCCATTGTATCGATCGTCGCGGATATATTCAACGAATCCGTGTTTGTAGCCGATAAAAGACCGTAAACCAGGCAAATACCGGTTTTTTTCTTTCATCGACAACATCGCGTTTAAGGCATCGCGGGTCATCATGGAATAGTTGCCTGTATTTTCTATATTTATCAATCCTGCAACACTACCAAATAATAGATGAAACATCCAGGTATACAAATTACGTGGTGATTTTCCTTTTCTTCCGGTTCGTTTGCCACTAACTATGTCAAAACCATCTGCTTGAATCTTCCTGAACATGTCGGCCAGTAGTTCAGGAGGATCCTGCAAATCACCATCCATCATAGCAATGATGTCTCCTTTCGAATATTCCAAACCGGCTGTAAATGCTGGCTGATGTCCAAAGTTTTTCGAAAGACACAGTACCTTTATGTGTTCATTTTCCTGATAAAAACTTAACAAAGCTGGTAAACTTCCATCCGTACTTCCATCATCTACAAAAATGATTTCATAATCAGTAGTAAACAGTTCAATAGCTTTTACTATTCTGCTTACTAACTCATTAATAAGGTATATTTCGTTATAAATAGGAATTACCAGCGAAAGCATTTTTTAGTTTTTACTTTATTGATTGAATGCGTGTTAAAGCAAACTTAACCTCATCTTTCAAGTCAGCTGATGACTCAAGTTTTTTGAGTTGTGGAATGCAATAGTCAGATCCCATCCAGCTCAATTCTCTAAGAACAAACTTCTTAGCATCGATAGTTGCTTCGTTGCTTTCAAGAATTTTAACCATCAGCTTCTCATACGATAAAAGAGTTTCTGCGTTTCCTTCAGCATATCGAATGCGATTCTGCAAATCGTACAAATATTTTCGACTTTTGGAAACATCGTATTTTTCAATTTTGCTAACAATTTCATCTAAAGATAATGGTTTATATTCAGCCCATTGCACTGTACCGGCAGAATTTGGGAAATCAACGGGAATATTCTGGGTTACAACACCACTGGCAGCCCATTCTGTTCCCCTTTGAAAGGTTGTAATAAATCCTGCACATTCCAAGGCGGGAAATGTTTTATCACCATTTCCACAATGACCTAATGTTGTATGAAAAATTCGTCCTTTTCCATAAGAAATGATGGATAACATAGGTTCGTCCCGGCCAGTACCACCTTTGGCCGTATCGGCATATGCCGTAGCCAGAATTTCCATGTTTCTTGCCGGGCCGCGAAGCTGGCTATATAGCTCATCTTCCGCATGCAGCCATTTAACTGGTAATCCTTTAGTTATAGGATGTTCCGTATTTCTGATCTGAACTGTAAACTCGTGTCTGGCTCCATGCGAACCACCTCTTCCCGGAGTAGAATCACAAATCTGTTTCCCATCTTTAAAATAAACATAAGGTCCATCTTTTTCGGTACGTCCATCCCATCCTCCCAAACCAATCATTTCATTGTATTCTTTCCAGTTCACAAATGCATTGTCAGCTGCATGATACGCAACAACACCACCTCCATTTTTAACATAATCGACAAATGCAACCCTTGTTTTTTCGGTCCATGCATCTCCGTTATAATCAAGAACTACAACATCGTATTTTGCAAAATCGGGATTGAAGACGCTCATATCCTTTCCTTTTGCAGGAGTTTCTATAATAATGGTAGTAAATAGCTTGGTCTGATCAAGCAATTGTTTTAAAATGGGAGAACTTGCCTGCCAATTGTGGTTATTTTGCCCGGTTACAATTAATGCCTTGTATGCATGTTTTTCCTTGCACGCATTAAAAAAAAACAGGATAGCAACAAATAGAGATGTAAATAAAATATTTTTTTTCATGATAGTTCAGATTAAATAAGTGGTAAAACCCATGGTTGACGATATGGACGTGAAAGTAAACGACTTGCCATTTTATTATCAATAATTTCCTGTTTTTCAGGATTCCATTGAATTTTTTGGCCGGTTAACATGGCTATTTCACCAAGCAAACCAACTGAAATAGAACGCAATGCTGTATCAACAGGTGTTATGGTTTCTTTGCGTGACTTTATACATTCCAGAAAGTTCTGTTGATGGTTGGTACTTTTGTATACCTGAATTTCATTTTCACTAATTTTTTCGTTCAGAATTTTTGGATCCGAAGCTTCAATAACATCGCCCCGATCAACGCGCAACCATCCTTTGTCGCCATACCAAATAGTACCCATACCATATTTCTGTCGTGAAGCATTGGCAACCCTCATGGTTGTGCCGTCCTTATACACACAATTAAAATCGTATTCTACGGCAGTGTTATAGATTCCTTCCCGAGGATAAACTCCTTTGCCCTCAATGGATACAGGGCCAGTGCCATCAAATCCTAATCCCCAGTGCGCAATATCAATGTGGTGACCGGCCCAGTCCGTTAACTGACCTCCCGAATAATCCTGAATCCAGCGCCAGTTCCAATGGCTAACACCACGATAAGGAACATTTAAAGCCGGACCTAACCAGAATTCCCAGTTCAGCTCTTCCGGAACCGGTATTACGGGAGGTGTTCCAATTGACCTCCCTCCATCGGGCAAACCTACTTCCACATGTGATATTTTTCCAATACGTCCGTTGCGAACTAATTCGACACCACGATGAAAATTCTCCACGGAGCGCTGCCAACTTCCTGTTTGCCAGATAATATTATTTTTATGTACCGCAGCAGAAATGGCCTGACCTTCCCGAATACTGCGAGCTAAAGGTTTTTCTCCATAAATATCGAGCTTTTTATTTGCGCATGAGACAGCTATGATAGAATGCCAATGATCGGGCAAAGAAAGACATACAGCGTCAAGCTTTTCTTTTTCAAGAAATTCGCGAAAATCACCGTAAGTACGGCAATTTTTGTTTCCATAAGTACTATCAACTTTTTCTTTGGCTGCCTGAATGTGTTTTGTATCGACATCACAAACAGCAACATACTGAACTTGTTTAAATTTCAGAAAGGCATTCATATTGCTTGTTCCCTGAGATCCAACTCCAATAGAACCCATTACAATACGATCGCTTGGAGGGGTCGTTCCATTCAATCCTAGAGCTGAAGAAGGAATAATCTGTGGCAGTATAAGAGCTCCAACGGCGGCAGAAGTTGACCTTTTAAGAAATTCTCTTCGTGAAGAATTCATAATGTTAGTTTTAAGTAAATAATATAAAGTTGTTAATTATCAACACTTCGGTAAATTTTCAGCAATATTCTTAAAATGAAAATACTTAGATATATATTGAAATATTTCTTTATTTTTATGTATTTCAACGTATTACATTTTATAAAAATGCATAAGTTGAAAAACTACAGAACTATTGAATTATTATACATTAACAGGTGTGCCCGGAATAGGCACTTCAAACTTCATGTCAACAGCACCAAATTCGATTTTTGAAGGCCCCAGATCCATGTCCGATTTAAAAATTTCATCCCATGTGATTTTTTTTCCGGTATATGCAGCGGTTCTGCCCATAATGGCTGTGAGAGTAGATATGGCAGTTTGTTCCGCTTCGTTTACATAATTTCCGGTACGAATGGCATGTACCAGGTGCATGTGCTCCTGAGCATATCCCGGTATTTTTATTTGGCTCATCGGATTGCCGTTTTCGTCATTTGGATATTTAAATTCCCATTTAACTGAACCATCCAAATTCCAGATAAAATTCCTGCAATTGGTATACCCTTTTGTACCAACTACCATTTCGCCGGTTTCATTGGAACAACCATCAATTTGACGGCTCATGCTATGCGAGAATACGCCGTTTCCATAATCGAAATCGATACTAAAAAAATCGTACTGATCACCTGTTACCCTGCGGTGACGGCCACCGTAACCAATAGCAGTCTGTGGATGTTTTCCTAAAAACCAGTTAATAACATCGATGTTGTGAACATGTGTATCAAGTATGTGATCGCCACATAACCAGCAGAAATTATTCCAGTTACGAATCATATATTCCATGTCCGACCATCCTTCTTCGCGGGTACGAAACCAAACGTGCGCCTGGTTCCAATATGCTTTTGCCGATGTTATCTGGCCAATTGCCCCGTTAGCAACCTGCTTATAAGTTTCAATATAATCTTCCTGGTGACGACGCTGTGTTCCTGTAACAACGTTCAATCCAAGTGCTTGTGCCTTTTTTGCAGTAGCAATAATGGAACGAATTCCGACAGGATCAACAGCCACCGGTTTTTCCATGAAAACATGTTTATTAGTTCTCACGGCTTCTTCGAAATGCTCCGGACGAAATTGGGGTGGTGTTGCCAAAATTACCACATCAACATCATCCAATGCCATCAGTTTTTTATATCCATCGAAACCAACAAAACATTTTTCTGCCGGAATATCCATTTTGTATTTGGCAAATCGCTCACGGCAATTATCAACCTTATCCTGAAAAACGTCAGCCAATGCCACAATTTCCAAACCGGGTCCGCAACTAATAAAATTTAAAGCGGCCCCTGTACCTCGATTACCGGCGCCTATTAGACCTGCTCTGAGTTTTTTCCCTTTGGGAGCGCCTTTCATGATGGGAGGAAGAGCTAATGCCTTGTTATCCAACGTGTTTTTGCATGATGCGAGAACCATGCCAGCACCAATCACTCCCATACCGGCCAGTGCCGTAGTTTCTAAAAATTTCCTTCTATCAATATTTTTCGAATTTGCTTCCATACTAATTTATCGTATTATTTCCCAATATTTTCATCTGCCTCGCAAACAACCCTGAAACCAATATCTACACAATCGGAATACCACCAAATACTCTTAGGCATCTGAGGGTCGGTAACCAACCAAGCTTTCGTTTTTGTAAAATCGCGGGCAGCGCTTCGTGCATCCTTGGCATCACTTTTAAATGAACCTCCTCTTATAACATGCTCACTACCCATTTGTGGACCTTTGGGGTTAATCATTTCTTTACCTTTCGCAGTTTTGTAATAATCCGGTGAAAAATAATCGGAACAGAATTCAGCCACATTTCCCAGCATATTTTTCAAACCAAACGGATTCGCTTTTACGGCGTCGGGTTGCTGAGTTTTTGACGGACTGTTTTCTTTATAAACTACCATCGAGTTTATGTTTGCAGTATCGGGACCAAATATCCTTCGGAAAAAACCCTGCGAAGTAAATTTCTTAGGATTTCCTTCAAAAAAATAGGGTGATTTGGTGCCTCCGCGACAGGCATATTCCCATTCGGCTTCGGTTGGTAAACGATATTTTTTACCTGTTACTTTGCTCAACCACTTACAATAAACACCAGCAGCGTGCCACGTCATAGTAATTGCCGGACGAGATCCTTTACCCCATCCCTGATCGGGCGCACCCCATGGCGGAGTAGGACCGGATATTGCATCCACATTTCTTGCTTTTATATTCTCTCCTTCGGTTCTCCCCTGTGATGATGTTGCTTTGAAGAAAGCCAGATATTCATCCCAACTTACTTCAACTTTGCCCATCCAGAATTTGGAAACCTTCACTTTATGCATAGGTCCTTCATCGGAACGTCTTAATGGTTCATCCTTTGGACTTCCCATGATAAACGTCCCTTCAGGTATGGCAACCATATTAAACGATATACCTGAACCAGGAATTTTTTCAACAAAATTTTCGAATCTCTCAACCTGCGCAGATTCAGTATATATTTCCTTACTTTCACTTGCATTCACTCCAAAATTAATGTTGTGTTCGTGTTTCGAATTTTTATCAAAATGCCCTACGTTTAAATGACAATTTATGCATGACAAATTTTCCTTGTTGGATAGATATGACAAATGCGCATTCGATCCATTGGTGGACAAGGATACCGGAAAAAGATTCTGATGACATTTGAGACAGGATTCCTCATACACAAACTCTTTGGCTTTTTCGAGAGTTCTTTTCTCAGCCCAGTTAATTTTGGCGCTATCCTTAAAATAAAAACCATAAGCATCTTTCAAACCATGCTTTATCTTGCCTAACAAGTATCCATGATCTTTGGGGGGCAGATGACAATCAACACAATGAGCCGAAACCCCGGACCGGTTTTTATGGTGTGGAGAAAGCTTCCAACTCTGGTCGGCTTGCGGATGAATGTGACACGATATGCAATAATCGTCGGTTGAAGTATATGTAATTGCCTTGTCGCTAATTTTTAATAATAAAATGCAACCAACAACGGTACCAATAATTATCCAGGTAATCATCCTTTTTTTTGAGAATACCCGTTTGAACAGATTAACCAGTTTCTTCATAGTTTTTGAAAACGATACTAAATATTTTCCGAAAGTTAACTTTGAGGTATTAGTATACCGTTACTTCGAACTTACAAATCGATTAGCTGGGGGTTAATTTAAGGGTTAATTAAACAAATGATTATCTAATATCAGGAAGCTAAAGCGTTGATATTTGCAATATTGTAATAGCTAATACTCCGTATTTAGAATTATTATAAATTGTGAAAATAAAGAGTCAAAGTAGCATTAGGAAACTAGCGAATTAAAGGAAGCAGAGAATTTTTCACCATACATGTCAGAATAGGTTGTAACAAATCGTTCATATGTAAAACGTGCCAGCTTATAGTTATTTTGCTTCACCAGCACCTTTATTTTAAATGTTAACGCCTGATCGTTCACAGGATCGGCCACAAGGATGCGATCAGCTAATTTAAGAATAAAATCACTGTCTTTATCCATAGTAAGCTTCAGAATAAACTTCATAAGAATATCAACCACATTATTGGCAATATATCCTTTGAAATCGTCTAACCAATCATGGGATTCATCTTTAAATATTTCACCATGTTGAACTATCTGATAGAAATGTGCATAAAAATGCAGGTCGTCCTCCTTTGAATGATTTAAAAGTTTTAGGCATTCCAGATAATCGCAGTATACATCCGCTGAAAACTTCATGTACCAATTATCAATATTAAAAATAATCTCTATCTTATCCATCGATTCAAGAATAATGCGAAGTTTTCGAATGGTAACACCGCGGCTATTTTTGGTATTTTGATAAGAATAATTTGGCCAAAGAATTTCTGATAGTTCTTTGGTTGAAATGCCCTTTTTATTGCGTTGCGAAAATAATAGAATCAATAAAAATAAATGTTTTATTTTCGGAGTAAATTGATCGGTAATATCTTCACCAATTTTATTAATAATTTTAAAATCACCAAATAATTGGATATAGTTTTTTCCAGGAGATAGTGAACTTTCCTGCATTTGTTCATCAATTTTGCCGGAAAAACTGATATTTTTCTTTAAACGGAACCGCTTACTTAAAAGAAATAAACCGACAATTAGCAATAAAATGGAAAAGCCAATTAAAATGGCGACAATAAAAGGATAGCGGTGAAAAATATTCTTATCAGGAATAATTTCAGTAATCCCCTTGCTTAGGCTCCATATCTCTTCGTTACCCAGAGCCCTTGACCAAATTGTAAGATTATCAATGGATCCATACATGTTTGATGCCCAACTAAAACCGGCAACCCCAACAAACAATTTATCTCTCCCTTTGTAAGACGGGTGCCCCAGAGAACGACTATCAAGTTTACCATCGACAAATATAGCTTGTTCACCGTTGAGCTTGTAATAACGCCAAACCAAATGATACCATCTGTTGGCTTCAATCAAAGTTTTGCCGGCTAAATCGTTGCTGTAAAACCCAAAATACGGGCGATTATCCCGAATAAGCAAATGAATTCCCTCCTGATAGGAGTTATTGGGTGTTCCGATGATACAATAATCAGGTTTGTTAACAAGGTATTTCTCGATTTTTATCCATGCAGACACAGTAAAATCATGATCGCGAATCCTAAATTCTTCAGCTTTAGGTAATACAATATGGCTTTTACCGTCAAACCAAGCCACAAAATCCCTTGCCGAATCCCTGGTAAATTTAACACCAACACAACTGCCATCAAGATTATTACTACTTTTATCAAAGGCGTTATGATCAAAAGGATAATGAGCTTCAAGGTTTTCGTTCAATTCAATTGGAGCGGCCACAAAATGCTGAACCTTATTATGGGTTGGTTCCTCAAAAGTTATTGATGTCGGTTTAAACCGGTAACCAGGACTTTTTGGCGTTAACGTGAGGTTATCCCCCGGCCCTACCGGGAAGCAAAACTTTCCGCTGGTAAGACTGTTACGTCCTTCCCAATTCACATAATTTAGTAATTGCGCATTAAACGTGACGGTTCCATTAAGCGTTATAAAATTATTAAGTCTGCTCAATACTGCTCTTACCCATACTTGGTATGAATCAAGCATTATAAAGTTGGGTGTTTTACCGGTTCGGCTCCAGATATTTTTTATATGTTCGATTAAATATGGATTCTGATTGCTATCAAATACAACTTTGCCTGATGACAGGTACTTGGCAGGGAAATTATATTCGTTATAAATCAACAAATCGTTTTTTGGATCGCCTTTTAAAAACTCCCCAATAAAATCAGGTGCTTCGAGCAACGAAAAATAAGGTTCCACCGCATAATTCCAAACATAATGAACCCAATCCGGACTAGTGCGATGCTCCTGCATCGAAAACACAACCAGCCGCTTATTATCCTCCGTCATCGATTTTATTGAAGGCCAACCGGTATAGGAGTCATGCCGGTATAAATACGGAAGTAATCCGATCTTTTCAAATAGGGGAGTTAATTCATTTACATTAACATTGAAATCGAGAAATAGAGTAAGAACTTTTTGGGGGTTACTATCCAATTTAGATTTTATTTGCTTCAATACCTCAAAAAAATCCAGCATACTACCTATAGCAGTTTTTAACATCAATTGATTTTGCTTTTTACCCCATTCAAGGTTAAATCGAAATCCGTCAATATCCAATTCAAGCAACTCCTTTATGGACCGGCTTTCGGAAACATTAGCGTCGACTCCTGAATAGTTTGAGATAACAAAAATGCACTCGTTATATGGTTTCTGCGATATTTCGTCAAATGCAAAAAGAGAACCAGTTCCTTGTAACAGAACCAGCATTGTAATCACAAATAATTTTATAAGAATACGGTTCATCGACGTAAATGCAATTTTTTGTGTCCATTTAATACGTCAACAAATATAAAAAATGTAGGCTTAGCATAACTATAATTGTATGAAGGATGATGATTTTTTATGAAAGCCGGATAATTGTAGCTCGAAATATAGCGCAAAAAAAACTCCGGAGATACCTCTATCCCCGGAGAAAACCCTAAAATTACCTAAAATTAAAACTACTACCTAAAAAAGCGACATCACGTCGGTTTAATCATAATATGTGTTACTTGTATTCTTATACTCGTTATTAACTTTATTGTTTCAAATCTTCCATACAAAGATACACTCGAAAAAAGATAACTAGTGATATTTAATAATGAGATTGATTACTGATTTCTAAAGAAGTTGATTACTCTTAATCGGAGACCTATGTTACCTTATTCAAAAACGCCATAACCAGAACCCTCGTTTGGAGAGGGCTGGATGCAATACTAGTGATTTTTATCATTAGAAGAATGCATCTTTTCAGGGTTTTTACTATGTTTGCATTTGTATAAAACATATAAAATTTATTCATCATGGCAGAAGATAAAAAAGAAAAGTGGCTGAATTTTTTAGCGTTATCGACCGTTATTTTTGCGGTATGTGCCACCTTAGCAACTTTTAAGGGAGGTGGGTATGGTAGTAGAGCTCTTTTAAATCAAACCAAAGCAGCTAACGAATGGTCACGTTACCAGGCAAAAAGTATTAAAAGCTATATATTCGAGAATCAGAAGGATAATTTTGAACTTCAGAAAGAAATTGTATCTAAGTCGGCTAATGCCAAGGAGGAAGTTGCCAAGTACCAGACAAAAATTGATAATTACAATAAGAAGTTGCAGCAGTATGAGCAAGACAAAGTAGAGATTAAGGCGGGTGCCGAAGCCTTCGAAAAAGATCGCGATGATTGCAAAACGCATGGCGATAAGTTTGGAATCGCAGTTATTTTCCTGCAGGTTACTATTCTTTTATCGTCAATTGCCGGATTGATGAAGAAGAAACCTGTCTGGTATCTAAGTCTGGCCATTGGTGTTGTAGGGGTATTTTACTTTCTCGATGGCTTTTTTCTCTTTATAAAATAGAATCTTTTGTTTGTTTTTAAAACATAACAGTTCCCGCAAGGAAGGTTTCTTTTTTAAAAATATGTTAACAAATCACGATCAAATGGTTCAAAAACTACTTTTTAACTTGATCGGCTAAACTGGCATATAAAAAATCGCTTTTAAAAATAAAACGTATAGCGATTTATTTCTTATTGAATGCATTATACTGATTTACAAAATATACCAACCTCAAAATTGACCGATATTAATTTTAAGGTTGGTATGATTCAACATTAACCAATTTCATTTGCCTACTTTTGCATGGTTATTTGTTGTCGGAATTAAGGCTAACGAAAAAAAATTGGTCATTTATTTTTTCGGGTTATCTACAAGTATTATTATCATGACACATAGTAGATAGCCATTTTATCAATTTAACACATCATAGGAATGAATAAAATTAGAGCAGCTATTACGGGTATTGAAGCATTTTTGCCCGATTATGTATTAACCAACGATGAGTTAAGCCGTATGGTTGATACTTCCAACGAATGGATTATGCAACGTGTTGGCATCAAAGAACGTAGAATTTTAAAAGGCGAAGGGTTGGCTACTTCCGATATGGGAGCCGAGGCAACAAAGAAACTATTATCCAAAATGGGTGTAAAGCCCGAAGAAATTGACCTGGTGCTCGTAGCCACCGTCACTCCGGATATGGCTTTTCCTTCTACTGCCTGTATCATCGCCGAAAAATCGGGTATCAAAAACTTTTGGGGATTTGATGTTAGTGCAGCCTGTTCAGGTTTTTTATTTACATTACAAACTGCAGCGCATTTCATTGAAAGCGGTAAGTACAAGAAAGTGCTTTTAGTGGCAGCCGACAAAATGTCATCTATTACCGATTACACCGATCGATCAACCTGTATATTATTTGGCGATGCTGCGGTAGCAATGTTATTAGAGCCAACTACCGATGAAGTTGGGGTTATGGATTACATCTTACAAGCCGATGGTTCCGGAAAAGATTCATTGTACCTTAAAGCCGGCGGATCATTAAAACCCGCCTCGCATGCCACTGTAGATGCTAAGGAACACTTTATGTATCAGGACGGCAAGACTGTTTTCAAAATAGCCGTATCGAAAATGGCCGATGTTTCAGTTGCCATGATGGAAAAGAACCATATTAATGCTGATGATCTTGCCTGGTTTGTTCCTCATCAGGCCAACCTACGGATCATTGACGCTGTTGGTCGGCGTATGGGCATTCCAAAAGAAAAAGTAATGATAAATATTGAACGATACGGCAATACCACGGCTGCTACCATACCATTATGTTTATGGGAACTTGAAAAGTCGCTAAAAAAAGATGACAAACTTATTTTATCAACGTTTGGCGGAGGTTATACATGGGGTTCCATTTATCTTAAATGGGCATATAACTCAAAATAAATACGGAATATTAACTTGAAAATACAGATTTTAATACACAAAATATGAAAAGAGTTGTTGTAACGGGTATGGGTGCATTAAGCCCCGTCGGTAATACGGTAGAGGATTTTTGGACTAGTCTTATCGCTGGGAAAAGTGGAATTGCACAGATAACAAAATTCGACCCTTCACCCTTCAAAACCAAATTTGCCGGAGAATTAAAAGGATTTGATCCGCTTAATTTTATGGAAAAATCTGAAGCCCGTAAAATGGACGCTTTCTCACAATACGCGATTGCTGTGATGGACGAATGTCTGAAAGATTCAGGAATTGATCTTACAAAATCCGATCTGGGTAGGTTTGGAGTTATCTGGGGCACTGGCATTGGAGGTATTCAAACATTTGAAGAGGAAGTATTAGCATTCGGTAAAAACCTTGATACACCTCGTTTTAGCCCGTTTTTTATAACAAAGATGATTTCCAATATGGCAGCCGGGCTAATCTCAATTCGCTACAAACTCAGAGGCGTAAGCTATGTAACCACATCGGCCTGTGCATCAGGTAATAATGCAATAGTCGATGCTTTTAATATTATCAGGTTAGGAAAAGCACATGTAATATTTGCAGGAGGTTCGGAAGCTTGCATCACCCGTTCGGCTTTGGGAGGTTTCAGTTCCATGAAAGCATTGTCCGAACGAAACGATGCGCCTGAATCAGCTTCTCGTCCTTTTGACGTGTCGCGTGATGGTTTTGTAATGGCCGAGGGTGGTGGAGTTCTCATGTTAGAGGAGCTTGAACATGCCAAAAAACGTGGAGCAAAAATATATTGCGAAGTGGCCGGCGGCGGTTTCGGTTCCGATGCTTATCATATCGCAGCTACACATCCCGATGGTATTGGCGCTATTGCCGCCATGCTTGATGCCATAGATGAAGCCGGTATGAAACCTGAAGACGTAGATTATGTGAGCACCCACGGAACATCAACACCTGTTGGTGATTTAAGCGAATGCAAAGCAATTTGTTCAGTATTTGAAAAATCGCTTGATAAGCTTCATATAAGCGCTACAAAATCAATGACAGGGCATTTATTAGGCGCCGCAGGCGCTATCGAGGCTATCGCTTGTATTAAGGCCATCGAAACAGGTATTATACCGCCCACTATTAACCTGAACGAGATAGACCCTACGATTGATAAACGACTCAATGTTACCCCTAACAAATGTGTAAAAAAAGAGGTAAACGTTGCTTTAAATAACACATTTGGTTTTGGAGGCCATATTTTTGTGTCGCTATATAAAAAATACAATGCATAAAGATACTCATTCGTTAGCCTGAAAGAGTATTAGATGATGCAAAAGCCCCCTAAAAAGGGTTTTTGTGTTTATTGGCATAAGTTTTTATTTTACTTCTTTTAAAATCCATTTTGTTATTTCGTCTAAAGCTAAAGGAGAAAATGTCTGTTCAATTTTCGCGAATTCGTCAAGCAAACCTGTTTTACATTCTTGAAATAAGTGATTTAATTTTGGAATTTCTATGGTGGTAACTTTTCTATTTCCTCCATTTTCCAAAGAAGATTTAATGGCTTCTAAATTAACCTTTGATGGTATGATCATCAGGATAAATTTTTATGCGCAATCCAATCTATTTAAATAATTGCATTTCACCCTAGAAAACCACATGGAATAAAGAAATAGTAAACTAATAGACAAATAATATTATTCTAATCCCATCTTTATTTTGATAAATCCATTTTAGAATCTAATTTTGGTGCAATTAGTTATTTGAATATATCATACTAAAATAAGCAAAATGAAAAACATTACCATATGGTTCTGCATCACCTTATTTATGGTGTCATGCCATAATAAAAAATTCAATAAAAATGATGCTATTCCCCTTGGAGTTCATCAAGTAATAGCTCAAGAAGCTATCAGTACAAGTGTTTATACCTATGTGCGTGTTTCAGAATCAAATAATGCATTATGGATAGCTATTCCAAAAACAGCCATTAAAATAGGTGGTACATATTATTATCAGGGAGGTATGGTAATGAATAAGTTTGAGAGCAAAGAATTAAAAAGAACTTTTGAGGCTGTTTTATTTCTTGAAGGACTTAGTGATGATAAGGATCATCTGATTACAAAACCAGGTTCGTTGATGAAGGATAAAAATGGTGATGAAAAACATACGAATATAAATGCTGACAATCTTAAAAAAATAAACATAAACATAAAAACTGCAAAGGGTGGTATAACCATCTCAGAATTATTTGCAAAAAAAGACTTTTATTCAGGTAAAAATGTAAAAATTTCAGGCCAGGTTACAAAATTTAGTCCCGAAATAATGAAGAAGAATTGGTTTCATATTCAGGACGGAACTGAAAATGCCGGAAAATTCGATCTTACCATTACCACAAACACTAAAGTGTCTGAAGGAGATATAGTTACTGTTGAAGGTAAAATAGCCATCAATAAGGATTTCGGTTATGGATACAATTACGAAGTGTTGATGGAAGATGCAGTAATAGTTAGTCCTAAGTAAAAAGTAATTAGTACCGGGTAATAAGTATTGAATACTCATTACTCAGTACTAATTTATCAATATTTTTACTCATTCGAATATACATGTACCGAGTTCTTTGCCGATGGCATATAACTTATGCCGAACCAGCAAAGGAGAAGAACTATAAAAATAAAGCTCAGCATCCATAGGTGGAGACGCACTTTGGTATAATGGAAATATCGGGTATGAATGTAAACCAGATAAACAAGCCAAGTGAGAAATGCCCATGTTTCCTTTGGATCCCAAGTCCAATAGTGCCCCCAGGCTTCCTTTGCCCAAAGAGCTCCAAACAATAAACCCATTGTTAGAAACGCAAAACCAATGTAAACAAGGTTATCGGCTACATTGAGAACCTTCATCGGAAAACTCTTAAAATAAAACATGTACAAGCCATAAATCGAAAAAACCCACGAAAACCCGAGCATTGCATACGCAAAAATATAGACTATTACGTGAGGCACAAACCAGGGACTCTGCAATGCTGGCATCAAGGTCTTTTCATACGTTTCGGGATGCAATAAATCTGTCACCAGAAATATGGAAGCAAAAAAGAAAATTAATATCAACACCCATTGATAACCCCACCTAACAAAAGTTACATATCCGATTAGCAGCAAAAACAACGCATACCACAACCGGGTTTCACCGAGGGTGCGCATGGGTGGTCTGCCGAGTTGTAACCATAATATGACCACGAAGGTAGTAATAGTTCCAATTCCCAATAGCAATGCAATATGTCCCAAGGGTTTTAAAATCGATTTCCGTTTAGAGGCAAATATCAATGAGGTTCCAATAACCCAAAAAATAGCAGTTATTAAGGCATATAATGGAAAATATATCCAATTCATATCAATAAGTTTAGTTAGTCTTCACTTTTTTATCTTTACCTATCCAAAATAAATACAAAGCCCCACATAGAAGTGAAGCTATCCCAAAATAAACAACCGGCAACCACGGGTCATTGACCGCTTCAAGAACGCTCAGTGTTGACCATTTCCCCTTATTTTCATCGTAACCAGTCTGGTAAATTTCCCATCCTTTTACCGAATATGGTTTATTCACTTCAAGCAGAACCGTATCGGAGGTAAGCGAATCTTTATAAACAATTAATTTAGAACTGTATTTTTTAGGTTCAGGTTGAGTAAGTATCAAAAAATCAGTTCCCTTTAATACTAAATAGGAAGGTTCTAGCGCATAACTTCCTGATGTAATCCAACCTTTAACAGTGTCTCCGGTGGATATGTTCTTTGCAAAAACAAACGCCGCAGGATTGCTTCCTACTGAGTCAGAATTCTGCATAATACCATTGATAAGCATGGCTTGCGAAAGGTATTCCTGAACCTTAATATGCCAGCCTGCCAATTCGGTTTCAAGGTTTTTAACAGCAAATGGCAGCGACTTGGCGTTACCCATATTATATTTGTTCGTCTCAACGTTCACAATTGCAAGCCTTGGATTATATTGAACAACATCAAAATCGAGCAATTTAAGTGTAAAAGGCATCTTATACATTTCACCATTTTGTGAAACGGCTATATTATTGATTTTGCCATCTTCGAGAAGATTAATCGTCAATCTTTTTAAATCGGCCGATCCCAGACCCGCTGCAAGTAAAGTAAGCCATAACCCAAAATGGTTCATTAAAAATCCAATGTTCTTTTTTTTAAAAGGAATAGCCCTTCGTAGGGTGACCATACCCAATGTAGTAAGAAAATAAAATTGTATCAGAACAAACGACCAACTGCTTTTAACATGCGATAGTCCAGTAAAATCGAGAAATTTTGAGGTTTCATGAGAGTTTTGTGGTATAAACCCAAGTAATAATACTAATACTGCATAAATACTGATAGCGCTGATTGCAGCCGGGATACTTGAAATCCAAATAACAGCAGGAGACTCTCTATATCTGACATGCAAAAACAGTAGAACAGCAGCAAAAATAAAAATGATATAAATATTCACGGGTATGCCTGGGATGGTAATCCCTTTCCCTCCCGTAAGTGCCTCAACAATAATCCCGGCAACCATAATTTCGATGGCAATAATGAAACTTTCGGCATACTTCCAAGGATAATCCCATAGTTTTCCGGATTCCTCTTTTTTACTATTCCCGTTTGTTAGACCCACAATTTATATTTTTATTGATTGTAAAGTAAAAATAGCAATAAATTTCAATATTAAAGTCAATGTTAAGTTTGACTTTTTAAAACAAAAAATGCTGAATGGTCATTCAGCATTTTTTGTATTTATAACTCAAGACAGTTTATTTAAAAACCGGCAGCAGCTATGGTAAGGCAGCAATAGAATTTGTCAATAAAGCTGTTGAATATTTGGTGTTATGAATACCTAAACTGGATTCTCTTAAGCACAGTTGAAAATTAATAATTGCTCCCAACTGAATTTTGGTTAAGAAAATAGGAGTTAATGTATTATTGTAAGTTATTTGATCGGAATTCCAAGAGCTTGTATTTCCCATGTTTTTAAATTGCTTTCCTGCTCCTCCGTTGT
>JANXXY010000247.1 GCA_025350365.1 Bacteroidales bacterium
GGAACTCAAAGAACTTTTTGCTGCCCCGCAATTGCTCAAACACCGTATCGTACTAACTCTTATCTACTCTGCCGGTTTGCGAGGCCAAGAAGCGATTAACCTGAAAATCTCCGATATCGATTTTGAACGCAAAACCATCCACATACGGCAGAGCAAATACAAAAAAGACCGTATCGTTCCGCTTTCTGATTATATGGCAAAAGGCTTACTGAAATACATTTCCTCCAAGTGGAATATAAGTCTTAAAATTAATATTAAATTCATTGATTTCGTTAAATTTAGATCCGCTCGCGTGCAAATTATATCCAAGGTTTAATCCAAAATATGAATAACCCAATCCAGCTTTAAATCTAACGACAAATTCAGACTTATTATAGTTCGTATAAATTATGGGATAAATACCTGCACTTACTGTTTTTATAAATGAAAGTAAATACAATTTATAACCATCAATATTGTAATTTAAATTTTCACTCCATGAAGCTCCATAAAAAATAAGTCCCTGTTGGTAAGCTTTTTTCTTAAACGAAGTCTCCTTTATAATATATCCCCTACCAATACCTAATTCAGCTTCTATACCATTGGAAAATGAAATCGTTGGCATTAAAAACCAACCGAACCTACATGTTTCAATATCATATTGCTTTATCTGCTTTTCTGTTTCCGAATATTTGAATTTATCACCAATCCCTTTATACCATTGGTATTTTAAATTTTTTATATAAATCAAATAATATAAATTCTTCTCAAGTTTTTCCGAAATACCAGGACATTCTGAAATCCTATATTTTCATTATTATTTATCGTGTCAAGATTTCTTATGTCTTTTTCTGATTTATCAGTCATTCCAATCATGAATTCTGTTTGCGCATTAAAGAATACTCATCAATCCATTTTTTATCATCGACATTAAATGCGAAGTCAAATTTTCCTTGATTTACACAGATGGAATCCTCTAAAATCCAACCACCATAAGAATCTGTGTTATTTACTCTTTTATATGGTCTATTAACACTAATTGTAAAAACGGTACCATCAGGAAAATCGGTTATTCCATTAACTTTTATATTATTACCCACTATTGTATCAACTTTTATGTCTCTTTATATTCAACTACAGAATTTGCCTTTTTTGATTCATTGCATGAATATCCAACTGCCAAAATGAGAATACTGTAAATAAACTTTTTCATAATTTTAATTTTAGTCTGGATTCATTTGAGAAAGTGGTATTTTTTAATATTTTCGCTAACATCTATATAACCCCCATATGCGATAATCTCCCATTTACCCGAACCTGGTCTTACCCGGTTATTCATCCTATTGCTTAAAAATATTTTTAAAATACATTTCATATTCAGGCCATTTTCTGTACAATTTTCTGTACAATTTAGTAAACTATTCTGGTCAACAATGTTATTTGTTTAATTATCTGATTCATCCACCGGATTTTTTACCTGGTCAAATCCTTAGGTGTGATATGGGTGCATACTTCAGCGGTTTTGCTTTAGCTGCAATGTGGGTTAATAGTTAATCGGACTTAAAATTATTTATACACACAAAAGTAAGGAGTGTCTTCACCGGCTTTCACTTTAAACTTCGAGTTCTTGGCGACTTCAAACGATTCAAATTTTTTGTACGCCTTCCACTCCTTTTCGCCTGGTAGCTGAATAAATAGTTGCCCGGAAATAACCGTCAAAACCTCAACGGACGATGTGCCGAATTCGTACTCGCCGGCGGCCATAACGCCTATGGTGGCTGTGCCTTCAATACATTCTAATGCAATGGATTTCACCTTTCCATCGAAATATTCATTGGTTTTAAACATACAATTTGGATTTGAATTTTTACACCTGCAAAACTATAAATTTTAACAAAAAAATTGCTTAATTTGCACAAAAAATTGCACTGAAAAGAGGATTTTTTTAAAACATATCTAATTCAAAATTAAAGGATATTAGAAACTTGCAGGATCTCCTAATCGAATAACTATGGTTTTTAGGTATCAGATGACATAAAAAAGCCTTACTTTGCACGTTCAAAATTTTTGAAAGCCGGGATTAACTTTTAATTTATTTTAATATATTTTAAAAGAATTGTCGGTTTTAGTATCAAAAAAGTATAGATATAAAGATGAATAACAGATTTCAAGCACATTCATTCCATATCCCGGTAATGGGACTTGGATATACCATCGATAGTCCGGTGAAGGTTGCCCAATATGGCATTCCATCGGTAATTTCACTGGCTGACGACATTCTTATGGAGAAGATGAGAGAGTTTTACAGTCTTAAATTAGACCTACCTTTTCAGGCTATTTCCGAAAAAATTGACGATTTCAGGGCAAAGCGCATCACTGCTTATCTGAATCTGATTGATAAAATAGTGAAAGAGAAATTTGAAGAATTAAAAAACTCAATACAGAAAAAAGGAAGCGAATTCGAAAAATACATGGAAATGTTGCCTGATGCTTCTTCAATCAAACTAAAATTTAACCAGCTTAAGGAACAGACTAACGTTAAAGACCTAATTGCATGGATTCAACAGAATCTTCATGTGGGAAGCATTGATGTGAATATCATGACCAAGCTTGATAGAGAAAATTATAAGGACGGTGAAAAACTTCCACCCGAATATAACGATGCACACGCTGCACTTCGCGGCTTTGCCGAAAGCAAATTATCATCGTCTATCGTATTTTCCGCCGGAATGAGTCCTCGCCTATACAGCTATGTGGAGAAATTCAAAGATTTCTATCCGGATGAAACAGGTGTTACCAAAAAGAAAATCATCCTTAAAGTAAGCGATTATCGTTCGGCTCTTGTTCAGGGTAAGATGTTTGCCAAAAAAGGATTGTGGGTATCGGAATACCGGGTTGAATCGGGTTTAAACTGTGGGGGACATGCATTTGCCACCCAAGGTTATCTAATGGGTCCCATTCTTGAAGAATTTAAAAACAGCCGCGAAACTTTTATACAATCATTGTTTGAGATTTATTCTCATGCTTTGAAAGAACAAAACCGCCCATGTCCAGAAAATGCACCCGGATTTAGAATAACCGCGCAAGGAGGAGTAGGCACAGCCGAAGAACACTCGTTTTTGCTTGATTATTATGGTCTGGATTCCATTGGATGGGGATCACCATTTTTATTAGTTCCCGAAGCCTCCAATGTCGACAAAGAAACCATAAAACTTTTGTGTGAAGGTACTGAAGATGATTATTATCTGAGCGGTATATCACCCCTTGGTGTTCCCTTTAACAGTATTCGTGGCAACTCCAAGGACATTGAAAAGATGGAAAACGTACGCAACGGTTCGCCGGGATTTGTTTGTACCAAACGTAAACTGGTTTACAATACGGAGTTTACTGAACGTCCGATTTGCACAGCATCAAAACCCTATCAAAAGCTGAAAATAAAACAACTTCAGGACAAACAATTACCTGAGGCTGAATACCAAAAGGAATTTGATAAAATAGTGGAAAAGGCTTGTCTTTGCGTAGGCCTTGCAACTACCGCATTGATGGTAAATAACATTGACCTTAAAAATCATGGAGGCGGCGTAACCATATGTCCGGGACCAAATCTGGCATATTTCGACCAAACATACACGCTCAGGCAAATGGTCGATCATATATACGGGCGAACCAATCTGATGACGCACAAAAATCGTCCTCACATGTTTGTGAAAGAACTTCAGATGTATGTGGAATATCTTAAAAATAAACTTGACGAAACGATAAAGCCAATAGCCGACAAACAAATGGAATATTTCCGGTTGTTTCAGAAGAATCTGAACGAAGGAATATCCTATTACAGGAGTTTGTTTTCCAATTCTAAACCCGAATCCAAAGTATTCACCGATTTGGAGCGACTGGAAAAGCAATTGAACGATATTGAGTTAACGCAGGCTTAAAAGTTTGCAAAATGAGGATAAAAAATATCACCATAAATAAATGTAGATTAGGTTTAATTTTCTTTATCCCCATTCAAATCATTGTATTTAACATTATTGTTCGCAATCATAATCGGATTGAGAATATCTATTCCCAAAGCATATACAAAGGCATAGTGTGGGTTCTGCGATCCTTGTTTGGATGGATACCTCTGCCGCTTGCACAAATTTTGTTGTTTGTGCTTATCGCAATACCAATTGTATGGATTGTGAGGCAGTTGATAAAAATCAGATGCAAGCAACTAAGATTTGGTAAATTTCTGTGGAATGGCATAACGCTGGGGCTTGCTATATTTTCGGGATCCTATTTTCTTTTTATGTCACTTTGGGGATTAAACTATCATCGCCAGGCAGTTTCGGAAATTGTGCAAATCGATCCGTCTAACATTACCGCTACCGAACTTGAAGATGTTTGCCGAAAATTGATTCAATTAACCAACGAAAGCCGAAACCTTTTAACAAAGGATGAGCTACATCCGGCAGTATTGCCAATGAACCACCGGCAAATCATCGAAAAAGCTTTGGTAGGTTTTGATGAGGTGGCTAATACCTTTCCAAAATTTGCATACAAAAAGCCATCAGTAAAAATAGTTTTATTTCCTCAATTAATGTCGATGGTGGGTGTAAGTGGTATCTATATACCTTTTACAGGCGAAGCCATTGTAAATATGGATCCTCCCTCCTATTTGCTTCCGGCTACTGTTTGTCACGAAATGGCTCACCAGTTGGGCTTTTCGCCCGAAGACGAGGCCAATTACATATCGTTTCTTGTTTGCAGGTCTAATTCCAATCCTTCATTTCAGTATTCAGGATATTTCATGGCCATGCGTTATGCCATGAATTCGCTTGGAGGGGCAAACAAAGAAGCATTTCTTAGTTTGCGTAAGGATATTAGCAAGGGTGTGATGACTGACATTGAAGCAAATAGATTATATTGGGGTAGATTTTACAATCCAATAAGCACTTTTACCAGCTATTTTTACGATTATTTTCTTAAGGCAAACGGCCAAAAACATGGCATTCGATCCTATAGCCTGATGGTAAAATTAATTGTTGGTGAATACCGTAAAAACGGATTGTCCCCAGATTTGCATCATTGAAATTTAAAAAATGGACGACTCTCTAATCGACATCAGGTTTTCATGCGGTGTATCTTCCGCAATCTCGCATCCGGCAGAAATAATATATTTGGTCGCTTTATATTTATCTACCAAACTTTTCGACAACTGAAAAACTTCATCTTTCGATTTATTCTGAATGTCAACTGAACTGATATTACCCGACAGTACCACATCGGGACCCAGAATGTCGCGGGCATTATCCAGATCAACCATCGAATCGATATCAATAATATCTGCCTTCAGATCCTTAAACGATTCAAGCAAATGGTTGATGTCTCCGCAAACACGCAATTTAACCGCACCTCCAATTGAATGAATATATTCGATTAGTTCTATATGTTTATCTTTCACATAAACATCATACATATCCTTATCAATCAGGGAACAAATGGTATCGCCAATACCTATCATGTCACAACCGGCATCAATCTGAGCCAACGCAAAGTCCTTTGCTGTTAACAAACATTTATCCAACAGAAAATTAGAGAAATCAGAATCAATCATCAATTGCTTCAGCATATCACTGGTGCCAACCAAGTGGCAGGCTTCGGCTAAAGGACTTTCAACCCATCCGTTGAGGGGAATATTACCATGCAACAATTTCTGAAAATACTCAGCCCCTTTTATCCGGTCAAGAGTCCGTTCGGATTTATAAATATCGGGACGTTTCAGATCCATTACATCGTCGATGGTTTTAACAATATGCAAACAGCGTGGAATGCCCTCATCAATAAAAACCACATGAGCACCAAATGCAGAAGTTTCGCGAAATGGATCGGAAATAAGACTCACCAAATCGGTATCGAATAATTCCATTGCCTTCATATTCGACTCTACCAGCGCTTTATAGTCTAAAGCAAATGTCTCAAATGTTACATAATTTAACCTGGCAGCAAAATGCATTAATATAGGATTGAATATAACCCTGTCCGTCGGAAGTTGGCCTTTTAAAAGATTGTCGAATTTATGCTTCTTTGTCATGGCAAATATTTTGAATAACCACTGTTGTTATGCAAATATACATAAGAACGCGATACTTAACAATATTGTGTGTACGGCAAAATTCCCTCTTATCGCTTATATCTTCAACCCCAACCCCTTAAAAAGGGACTATAACTTAGTTCGAACGTGTTATAGCCCCTTTTTAAGGCATAGCCGTCAAGTTAATATTCATAAAAAATTGTATATCATATATATAATCCATTTTTTAAGTTTTTGTAACCCCAACCCCTTAAAAAAGGGCTATAACAGTACCCGATGAATTGGGAGTCTTAAAATAATACTTACATTTCCTGACATAGAAAATAAAAAAATTGTTTTTAATTTTAAAACTTAATTATGTATTACTGTTATTACCCCTTTTTAAGGGTTGGGGGTTTACTTTGCAAATTTAAAGCCATTCCAATTGTATAATACTTTCTTTAAAATCAACATCTTATACACTTTAGCTTGCCGCTATGCCTTTTTA
>JANXXY010000311.1 GCA_025350365.1 Bacteroidales bacterium
TCTCTAACAATAACCCTATCCTCAGGGTGAACATATTTTAAATAATTTTCAATAGTAGGTTCAAATGATTGAGGTTCGCAGCCTAATAAACGGTATAAGTTATCAGAATACAATAACTTATTGTTTATTAAATCCCATTGAGAAATGCAAAATTCACCAATTATTTCTGCATGTTTCATTGATTCTATCGATATCATTAATTGCTCATTTGTTTGTGTTAACATATATAAATCCGTGGTGATTTTGACATAAGAAATGATGAAAATGGCCACGGAAAAAAGCAAAAGCAATAACGTGAAAAGGGGAGTAAATGAAATTTCGTGTTCGTATTTATTTTGATTGTGGTTAAAGTGATCTGTTTCCACATCAATCATTTTTGTAATGAAAGTGCGAATTGAGTCCATTACCATTTTGCCTTTCATTAAATTTCCATCTAACATCTTAGCATTTGTAACTGAATTAGAATTTATTTCTAACGTATTCTCCAATAGAGCAAATCTGATGTTGATTAAACGAAATAGTGTATCTAACTGCTTTTTTTGAGGTATATCTTTATTTGATAGGGTTTTTAAACCGTTGAATACCTGGTTTACCTTTTCGCGACCCAAATTATAAGGTTGAAGAAATAGAGTGTCTTTTGAAATAATAAAGCCGCGTTGGCCTGTTTCAGCATCTTTAAGATAGGAGAGTAGTTTCTCTAAATGAATCTGAATTTTATAGGAATGATCTAATAAATCAGAGGATTCACTAAGAGAAATAGTGTGCTTGTAAGATACACTTGAAATAAAAACTAATACAAACAATGCTATCACAAAAATACTCTTAAGTAAAAAAGAATTTTTGAAAATTAACATTTGTTTCATAAACAAGCTTTTAATTTATCGATTAAGAATAAATGTATCTTTGTTGAGACCAGATAAATGGTATTGCCAATTAACGGTAATGACTTCGTGCAATATTTTTTTTAGAACGCTAAAATCACTTGGTTTTTTTATATAAACATTTGCCCCTTTAACAAACGTTTCCTCAATATCTTCTTCGGAAGCCGATGTGGAGTAAATAGCAACCGGAATTTCCTTTAAAAAGTCGATTCGTTTGAGATCCAATAAACAATCCATGCCATTTTTACGAGGCATATTTAGGTCAAGAAAAATAATATGAGGTAATATCACACCTTTTTTGGTAAGATGGTTTATTAATTCAACCCCATCGCATAGAGTTTTAACAATAGTCTTAATTTTTATTTCTTCAAAAGCCTCTCTAAAAAAAATTCTGTCATCTTCATCGTCATCGGCAAGTAAAATTTGCATTGTTTCGTTTTGCATTATTTTAAGTATTTCGGGTGGATTATTTCACATCATCAGGGTTTCGTCTTTTATTAATAATTCGCTGAAAGGCAGTAGGAGTGAGCCCCGTTGCATTCTTAAACTGATTGCTAAAATGGGCGAGGCTGCTATAATTTAGTTTATCGGCTATTTCGGTAATGGTTAATTCATTAGTAATGATTAATTTTTTCGCGCGTTCGGTCTTTTGAATTATTATAAAATTTTCTATTGTAGTATAGGTAACATCTGAAAATAAATTGGAGATATAGCCATACTTATAGTTCAGTTTATCAGCAATGTACACTGATATTTTTGAAACTGGTAATTTATCCTCTGTATAAACCATTTCAGTTATTACATCTTTTATTTTCTGAACTAAAATGCTTATATGGCTTTCAACAATTTCAATACCATAATTGTTTAAGGTCGTATTTAACTGATGCAGATTTTCGTTCGAAAAAGTTTCTTGTATTTCCACTTCGCCAAGGGAAGATAGGGAATAGGTAAGGTTATATTTATCTAACTGCTCCTGAACTATTTTTTTACATAGTGTGTTTGTATCATATTTAAGGTAGAGCTTCATTGTTTATTATTAATTGGAATACTTTTATTAGCTATAATCTTATTGTTGTTTGTTATAACGCTATCATAATAAGGTAAACAGTAATATTTTAATTTTGTTCATGAAATTTTTGCCAATACCTTTTTAGCGTATAATTCTTAAAATAAGACAAAACTACAAATAAAAAAAATGAGTCACGAATGCACGGATAAACAATTTGTGCTTTCAGGACTCATTAATATTAAGTTTAAAAATGAGTGCTTAGTGTCTAATCCATTATAAAACAGGTTTAGAACCTACTGGAAAATTATGAAGTAGTTACAAGCTCATCACGCATTGTTTTTACTGTGTGGTGATCAGCTGTAATTGAAGCATATTGCGAAGTAATGAGCATTTGCAATGGGGTATTCAAATGTTCAATATCATCATTTAATGCTTTTTCATACGTTTTAAGCGCCTGATCTTCACCAAATTCACATAAGTCAAGAATGGCTTTACGATTTTTGCCGGTAATGGCTGTTTTGACATCCATCCATACACGGAAAAATTTTCCGGTTGTTTTTGTACTTTCCGTAGGTTGACCCCCTAATTTAATTATTTCACTTACCAGTTCGTTTTTGCATTTATTACTGGTTTGCGCCAACTTTGCAAAAAGCGTTTTCAACTCATGATCGTCAGTTTCACTGGAGGCAGTTACATAACCTTCAATTCTGTCGTTGTTTATTTCGACAAGTGTGTTTAACACATCAATTGTTTCGTTGTTTTCCATTTCGTTGATTTTTAATTAAAATTAAATTTTTATTTTTAACTAAAGACTTTTGAGTAAATATTGCATTTATTAACACATACGCCTTAAAAAATACAGGCTATTACATGCCTGGAAATTTCAAATAATTTCTTTATTTATTTGAACAGAATATTCATTGGGAATTATTTTTTTACCTTTTATATTGGCATATACCTTAGTGAATTCGGCTCCGAAATATAGTATTATGGCTGAATAATACACCCATGCCAGAATTAGAATAATCGATCCGGCAGCACCATAAACAGAAGCCATACTATTACTTTTCAGATAAAGACCAATAGCAAATTTCCCAATCATAAATAGAAAGGCCGTAAAGGCTGCACCAATAATGCCATCGCGAAAAACAATTTTTCCATCAGGCAAAGATTTGTAAATAATTAGAAACAAGATGGTTATTATTAAAAACACTAAAATTGTATTTAAAGCATAGAATAAAAAAACGGTATTCTGCGGAAGTAAAATAGTTAAACGTTTGCCAACGATGTCAAGTAATGAATTTAAGACTAAGCTAACTAATAAGAGAAATCCAACCGAACCAATCATGGAAAAGGACATTAATCGATTGCGTATAAATTTTATTAATCCTCGTTTGGGTTTGGCTTTAATTCCCCAAATAAAGTTGATGGAATCTTGAATTTCAGAGAATACTCCGGATGCCCCAATTAGTAATATTATAATACCAATAGTGGTAGCAAATATATTACTGCTTGATAGTGCTGCATTTTTAATTATTTCCTGAATTTGCATGGCGCCATCGTTGCCTACAATCTGATTAATTTGTCCTACAATTTCGCCTCTTACTGCATCAGCTCCAAAAAAGAATCCGCAAATACTTATTACGATGATTAGCAATGGTGGCAATGAGAAAATGGTATAATAGGATAAAGCAGCGCTTAATTTAATGGCATTATCATCAATAAATCCATTAAATGTCTCCTTTAGTAGATATCCAGATTTTTTTAATAGTATTTTCATCACTCTTTTATATGCCTTTTAGCGACCAGTATTATTTTCAGAAACTCCTGACCTCTCGTAAAATAAAATTGGTTAGATTAAATAGGGAAATAATATTACTAAATAAACCTTATAACCTTATTCATTAAAGGACTATTAAATTTACGGTACTATTATTATAAATCTCTGATAATCAATATTTAGGTCAAGATATATGATCTTATAAAAAATATTAGCTTCTTGACGACAGGTGAAACTTCGAAATGGCAAATTCAAGTAAATACCTGCGGCAAGAAGCATATATCAAAGCTGATTACCTAGGTTAAAACGAAACGCCTACGGTTGCCTGATACCAAACGTTTTTGTAACGGGCATTTGTAGATGTCCCATCGCCGTTATTATTCGTTATATCCCAACCGGCTCTTAAATTAAGTACAAAATTGCTTAGGTTAAATTGTACACCACCCAGGAAACATAAAATGTTTTTGCGAATGTTACTGTTATCATAATCACTCTCTATTTGTCCGACAGACGAAAATACAGTCTTTTGCTTCATTAGGTAAGAATATTGAGGACCTGCCTGTAAAGTAAAAAATTCACTTGGTTTCAATGAAAATAAAATAGGTATATCTAAATAATTGGTAGTATGGGTAAATTCATAATTACTACCCAAAACGGAACCTGATGCCTTGAAGCCTTTTTGGGAAAACAATAATTCAGGTTGAAGTCCAAAATATTTACCAATAGGTATGGCTAAGAATACGCCAGCGGCCAAACCAATCTTACTATCGGCTTTATATTCCTGACCTTTTGAGTCATACACATTGGACATATTTACTCCTGCCTTCACGCCAAATTGAAGCTGCTCACGTTTGTCCAAACTGTTATCCTGCGCGTTACTTTTATTTGCCATTAAGGCAACTACTGCGATCATTAAAATTATTTTTTTCATAACTTATCGAATTAAATTATTAGGTATTAAATATTAGGATTTCATATTAATCAATTTAAAGCACCGTTTAACAAATTTCATTGTTAAAGGCTTTTGCAAACCTGGCTATTTAAGCCCTGCAATCATTTTCTCAAATTCTTCCTTGGATGTTCCCAACTTAGTTTGAATTTTTCCAAGCATCACATCTTCTTTACCTTCTTCATACATAAGATCATTATCTGTTAATACTGCAAATCTCTGTTTGAGTTTACCTTTTAACTCATTCCAGTTCCCTTTTACTATTGATGTATTCATTTTTAGAAATTTTAAATGGTGAATAAAAATTATTAATATTTAATTTACTTTAATAATGCTACTTCCTATTTCCGGATGAGAAATTTTTCAAATCACTTCCCAATTCGTCCATATTTTGTTTAAACTCTTTTTTGAATGATTCCCATTTGAGCATGTCGTCCTCATTTTTATAAGTTGCCAATTTCTTTTTAAGATCTCTGTTTCTTTTCAATAACACACTTATCTTTTTTTGGAATGCAGCATCCTCCTTTTCATTTACTTTCACATATTTTGTTTTCAGTTCTGCAATTTTTTTTTCGTTTTTCAGAATTTTTTTTTCAAAGTCAATTTTAAATTGATGATATTCCGATAAATATTCATTTGGATTTTCAGTAGTTTTTTTTGTATCAGCTAAATCCTTCTCCGAATTATCTTTGGATTTAATTATAACCTTTTGCTGTCCGTAAGAGGTGGTAAATCCCGTCAAAATTGCAATTATAGCTGTTATTAAAATGATTTTTTTCATTTTGATAAGTATTAAATGTTAATATTAAATACACATCAAAGTTGCAAATCATTATAGTGATAACTATTACATAATAGTTGAATTATTTTACATAATTCCCACGTTAAAATTAAGATGATAAGGAGATTATCGATCATCTTTCGGCTTAATAATCAATCGGAAGGATTGGTCGTAGGTGATATAACTCCATATCCAGTTAATAAAAATAAGTACTCTGTTTTTTACTCCCATTATAGATATGAGATGCACAAACATCCATACAATCCATGCAAACAGGCCTTGAAACTTAATAAAGGGTAATTCAACAACTGCCAAATTTCTTCCAATCGTGGCCATTGTGCCCAAATCGCGATAGTGAAACTTTTCTAATGGTTTATTTTTATACTGACTAACAAGGTTTTTTGATAATAAAACGGCTTGCTGAATAGCAACCTGAGCAAGTTGTGGATGTCCGTAAGGATAACCATCTTCCGTCATCAGCGCCATATCCCCTATTGCATAGATGTTTGCATAACCCGTAACCAAGTTGTAACGGTCAACCAAAAGTCGCGCGCTTTTTGAATAACTTACAGTGTTTAACCCTTCAATCATATTACCCTTAATGCCGGCAGTCCATATTACAATATTTGTTCTGATTTTATCAGATAAATTATAAAATATCGTTTTATCCTTGTAATCTTTTACTACGGAGGAGGTTAATACAATTATCCCAAGCTTATTAAGAAATTCGGCTGCTTTTTCCGATGTTTTGTTTGACATGGTTCCTAAAAGCCTTGAGTTTCCTTCAATAAGATATATATTTATTTTTGAACAATCCAGTTCGGGAAAGTCCTTTGGTAAAATGAAATTACGCATTTCAGCAAGAGCTCCTGAAATTTCGACTCCTGAAGGTCCTCCGCCCACGATAACTATATTCATATACCGGTCTCTTTCTTCCTGATCGGACACTGATAAAGCATCTTCGAAATTCTGTAAAATGGAATTTCGAATGTCCAATGCCTCCGTAACTGATTTCATTGATTTTGCACTCTGCTCCAAGTGGTCTAAACCAAAATACGTTGTTTTAGCTCCTTGTGCTAAAATGAGAATGTCGTAATGCAAACTCCCCACAGAGCTCACTAATTCATTGTTTTGTGCATCAATTTTAATAACCTTCGCTTTACGTATATAAAAGTCAGTATACTTCTGAAAAATTTTGCGTAGTGGAAACGATATGGCACTTGGCTCTAAACCGGCAGAAGCCACCTGATAAAATAAGGGTTGAAATTGGTGATAATTATTTTTATCAATAATAACCACCTGAAAATTTGAATGCCGAAGTTTTCTCGCAAGCATTAACCCGGCAAAACCGCAACCTACAATAACAATACGCTTTTTATCATTTGTTGGAATAGTAATCATAATCAATTATTTACAAGGTTCCATTTTAGTCTGTAAATAATCTGATATATAATTATTATAAGTTACCTGGTAAGCAGTATTACCGTATTTATCTTCAGCAAATACATCAGCCCCACTTTCGGCCAGGTATTTAACAATCGAAAAATGTCCATTCATGGAAGCAAACATGATGGCAGTTTTATATTCCTTATCTTTGATATTCAAATCAGCGCCATATTCCGTAAGATAAGCAACAATGGCTATATGACCATACTTTGAAGCTTCCATTAAAGCAGTTTTACCATCATTATTTTCAACGTTTATATATGCACCTTTTATAAGAGCTTTTTTTACATAATCAAGCAAATTATGTTTGGAGGCTATAAATAATATTTCACTAGGTTTCATAGCATTAACAATTTGTTTCAAAACATTATCCTTTTAAAAATGAATGTGTTAATTTTACATTCCGGATTTTAATTTACTAACGAAGGCATTTACGGTTTTGGGGTTGGAACTGTTTTCAATTGACGTTTGTTTATTGTTTTGTTTGCCAGATATTCTTAAATGATTACGCAATGGAGCTTTTACCGGTTTGTTAATATCTTTATAATTCTCAATGGTTAATCTAGCCATCAGGTAACTTAAGGTAGACGCCGCACCCTGGTTAATATTTACATAAGTTTCCTCAAGACCATCATAACAACCACCGGTACATGGGTTATACATAATTTGATGTAAGCGGTTGCTTCCTAAAAACCAGTTAAATGCAGTTTCCATTTTCATCAGGTAATTTTTGTTCAGAAATACATCATAAAACTTACTTAAGCTCATGATGGTGTAAGAAACATCAATGGGTTGTTCGCCAAATTTACCCAATTCTCCTTCTTTTTTAAACCAGTTTTTGTTGGAAATAACTTCTATTCCATTTTCATTAAATATTTGAGATAGCAGAAAATTAAATGAGGCTAAAGCAGTTTCTTTATAAGCAGTATTGCCCGTTAACAGCCATGAATACAGCATGGCCTCGGGTAATACACTATTTGCATAAGTAAAATATCTCTCGTACCATTTCCAATTTTCGCTTGATTCGTGCTTATACATCTTTGTCATGCGATTAGCGAGTATTCTTATTAGTCTGAGATTTTCATCGGATTTAAATTCTTTATGATAGTAATACAAACCTTTAATGGCGAAGGCCATGGCTCGAGGTGAAAAGATGGTTTCCACATGTGGCATCGTTATTTGAATCATTGCATTGGCAACCGACACGATTTTTTCTGGTAAAATTCTTTTTAATGAAATTAAATAACCCAATGCCCAAATTGCCCTTCCGTTAGCATCGTCTAAGTTAACGGAGTTGTTTTGATCGGTAGGTTCATTATTCTTATCTATATAATTTATAAAGTCACCACCCGCTTGCAGGCATCGTGTTATAAAGGTGAGATATTTGTGTACATAATACAAATCTTTTTCATCACCTGTTAATTCGAAATGCATGCATATGGCAACCAATGCACGGGCATTATCATCCAACGTGTAATTGGAATCAATATCGGGTTGATTAATTTTTGCAAATTGAAGCATACCTAAATTGGTAGTCATTTGTTTTAGGTGTGCCAGATTAATAATAGGGGTGTTATATCGGAGAGAAATTTTTTCGCCACCTGTTTTTTTAAATAATAAAGCATGGGCCACAGCAGAATTCTCCCATGCTGTAGATGAAATTTTTTGCAAAGCATTGAAACCAATTTTCCTTCGTAAAGGTTCATCATTAAGTAACTTGTTTACTGCTGTTGCTAATTGTAATGTGTTACGAAAATCAAAAATAATTCCTGTATCATCATTCAATAACTCCTTTGCATGCGGAATAGGTGTAGAAATAATGGGACAGGCACAACTCATTGCATAAACAAAGGTGCCGCTTACAGCCTGATACGGATCATTTGTTGTAAATAAATAAATATCGGTAAGTTGCAGATATTCCAACAAATCGGATAACGAAAGGTAACTATTAATAAATTTAACATGATTAGTGAGTTTTAAAAGTGCAACCTTAGCCTCAAGCATAACCCTGTATTTTTCACCTTCATTTTTTACCACTTCCGGATGGGTTTTACCAATGACCAAAAATATAACTTCCGGGCAATGTTTAACAATGGCAGGTAATGCATCTAATGTAGTTTCAATGCCTTTTCCCGAACTTAAAAGTCCAAATGTTGTAAGTACTTTTCTACCTTTTAATCCATATCTGATTTTTAAAAATTCTTTGTCTAAATGAGTAACCAAATGAGTGCCATGGCCGATTACTGATATTTTTTGAGGTGTTATTTCATAATCATTCTTTAGTATCTCAGCCGAATGTGGGGTCATTACTATTAATGAGCTGCATGTAGCTGCAATCCTTTTTAAGGATGACTTCAATTGTTCATTCGGATGAGGCAAAACGGTATGAAATACAATAATTATTGGCTTTGAAAGGTCGTACAAAAACTGCATGAATACTGACTCCTGATCTTTAAAAAAGCCGAATTCATGCTGTATTAATACAATTTTAATTCTATCTTCATTATTAATCCTAACTGCCAATTTCGCATATTCATCAGCTTGTGAAGTATTAAGGGTATATTTTACTTCACTGGGATATGTTTGATTTAAAACACCCGATTCCAATGCACACACTTTTATAGATAGTGAACTACTGAATTTATTATTTAACTCCCTTATAAGGTCCTGTGAGTAGGTTGCTATTCCGCACTCTCTGGGTGGATAGGATGTAATAAACAGAATTTCTGTATTTTCATCCATATGACCTTGAAAATTATTTTGTATGCTTTTCAATCTTCCAGAACTTATTTTGGCTTCAAAAAGTGGTACTTCTGATGATGTTCCATATAAAAAATTAGAAACGGTTTTATTTTTCATATTTTTTAGTATTTCGCTTTGTTTTTATAACCGGCATAGTATCACCTATTAGAAAACCCCAGGGTTTCAAAGGTTCGATCCTATCGAATATAACTTTTACAATTGCTAGCGATGGTAAGGATAGAAACATACCTGGTATCCCCCATAATGCATTGCCAACCAGTACAACTACGATAGCAAAAAGCGCATTTATTTTTACTTTTGAGGCAACTATATTTGGTACAATATAATGATTGTCAATTAATTGAATAAAATAATACACTGCAAGTACATACAATGCGTACCACGAAGTCGATTTTGTTGTTATAGCCACAATCATCGGTAATGCTACGGCTACCACACCTCCAATGTATGGAATTACGTTTACCATTGCACCAATGATACCCAAAAGGATAGCATAATCTATACCAAGTATTAAGAGACCTACGGAATTTAATGTTGCAATTATTGCAGCTTCGATGAGTAAACCTACAAGATACTTTTGAATGAGTGTCTTGATTTGGTTAATTATTTCGTTCACTTGGCCGTGATTGCTTCTGTCAAACAGTTTGTGGGTAAACTCGAAAAAAAGAGGCTGGTAATAAAGTATAATAAATACGTAAACAGGTATTAAAAAAGACACCATTAACAGGCTGCCAACTGTAACAAGGGTTTTACCTATAGCAGCTCCACTAGAATTGAGAAGCTCACCTTTGCCTTTATTAATCCAATCGTGAATTTTTTGCGGATTAACGTCAAATTTAGCTGAAAACCAGGTTATAAATTCACTAACCATTTCAGAAAATTTATCGACCAAAGTGGGCCATGATTCACCAAAGCGGCTGGCCTGCGTAAATAAGGCAGCGAAAATTCCGGCGATAACTAAAAACGCCAGTACTAAAGTTATGGTGATCGCAATTATCCTGTTTAATCCCATTCTCACAAACAACATTTGAACGGGATGCAGAACCATGGCAATCATAATGGCAAAAACAAGGGGTATAATAATTCCCTGACCAATATATAAAATTGCAAACAATGCAATTATTCCTATTAAAAAAATAGTAACTTTTGCATAAAAGGGCATTTTAAAAATATCTGTGTTCACAATTAATTATTTTTAGGCTGTTTAATTCATAAACAATTTTACATTCACTCTAATTTTTTATTCCAAACGTGCGAGTTACTTTAGTCTCGCATCTTTATTAAAACTTTATTTTATCAGTTTCACTTACTGAGCCCTTCTTTTTGTGTAAAAATTTTTGAAAAACAAACTGTCCAATTGATTTTATTGTTTCAGGATGATGGGCAACTATTCGAGTTATTCCAAACTGCAAAATAGAGCCGAAAACTTTTCTGATTATATTGCTTGATCCTCCTACCATTATTTTTTTCGAAAGATACCCTGTTCCAATTCCCATGGTGGTTCCCAGTAAGTTATTCATTAAATGGGGTGTTGAAGCAACATCATGAAAAGTGCTTTTTAACAGGTTTATCGGTTTTATACTCTCAACAATAAGCAAAAATTGTTCTTTAAATAGTTGCTCTTCATGCGCTTGATCAACTTCTAAAAGTTGAATGGCATTTTTAAGATCAGAAGTGGTGGATATTGTATACATAAGATTTAATTAAGTATCTTTTTAATAATATAATTACCAGCAATCTTTTTAATCTGTTTCTTAAACAACAAAAATATAATCACTATGAGCAAATAAAAACCTGCTACTACAAAAAATCCAAAATATATTTTACCAAGAATTTCACCGATCCATAAAGCAAGTCCTATGTTTGCAAAAATAGTTACTGTTGAAATTAGATAAATGGTTATAGAATTAGGGATGAATGACGAAACTGCATCCGTTGTCTTGTCCAGAGCTTTAAGTTTTAAAAGTTCCAGGCTTGTTTTTCCATATTGAGTGGCATTCTCCAAGATGTTTTCAAGTAAATTTGATCTATTTTCCATATATTCTATATTCTAAAAGATTACTTCATTTACTATTTCAAAGTCAATATTTATATTTTAATGAAGTGTAAGGTATAATAGTTGGTTAAATTCTTTCAACTTCTGCATTTTTATAAAATGTAATATGTTGAAATACATAGAAATAAAGAAATATTTCAACATATATCCAAGTATTTCATTTTAAGAATATGGCCGAAAATTTATTGAAGTTAAAGGTATATACCGGTATTAGTAATGTAAATTATACCAAATCAGTTCCGAAATTTTTTTTCGGAACTGACCTAAAGTGTTTAAACACTTTGTGAAGCATAAGATCTGGCGTTTTTAAAATCTTTTTTAACGTCTTCAGATTTTTCTTCAGCCTTTTCTGCAAACTCAGATACATTTTCCTTTGCTGCATCGTATTTTTCAGAGATATTGTCTACAAACTCATTGAATTTTTCCTTTAAGGATTCAACGTAGTCATCCCCCTTTTTTAATACTTTTTTACGTGTTTCCGACCCTTTTTCGGGAGCAAATAAAACACCTATAATTGCACCTGCGGCCAAGCCAGCAAAAATGCCTGCTATTACATTACCTGTTTTCATGTTTTGATTGTTTTAAATGATTAAATACTTAATTATTACGCAATTCTATTGCCCTGTATAATTCTAATAAGAACTGAAATTACTGCAATTACAAGCAGTATGTGAATAATTGAACCTGCACTATACGCAAAAAATCCGATAGCCCAAAAAATGACTAAAATGACTGCAATTACATAAAGAAGATTTCCCATGGCTTTAATTTATAAATTAATAATAAATTGATTTACTAATGTTTATAACTACTGTCGGGGTAGTTTATTGTTTATATTTTTTCGCATTTCTTTTTACATGTAATTGCATAATCAAGATGTTTGCGTAAGATCGGTAGTGTTTCCGCTGCCCAAGTTCTAACATCTATATCATTCGCATCCTTAGATGCTTTTTCGAATGTTGCAATCGCATCTTTATGTCCGCTTACCATCATATCACAGTATTCCTTATCAAATTTTTTTCCTGTTTTCTTGCTCAAATCCTTATAAACATTCTTTACTTTATCGGTAGGTGAAGTTGGAATGGTTATTAATTTCTTTTTTGCCAGAGCAATTAAGTTTTTCATTGATTCACTATGAGATTTTTCCATCATTATGCCCATTTCTTTAACATCAGTCATCTGACTGTTTTGCTGAGCTAATTGTCCTAAAAGAGTTTCTTTCCAATTAATTTCTGCAGCATCCACAAGAAATTGGGCATCTTGTTTTTGATTATCTGTATTATCAAATTTGGCATCGTTGTGTTCTTCCGCTACAGCTTTAGTATCAGCCGGTTTTTGGGAACTATTACATGACCATATGCTAAGGATGGCTGCAATTAAAATAACATTCAAAGTTTTATTTTTCATTTTTATGTTTTTTTGATTGTTTAATGGTACAAATTTATGCCAGCTTTTATCTCAAAGCATTACATCATATACATAAAATGTTACATGATTCCCATATGAGAAATTTCGGATATTTTACAACATTTTCCATAAAGGTGGAAATGATATAAACTTAAGTGCAACAGGGTGTAATAATTTTTACAGATAAATCTCGCGTTAAATAATAACGTGGTATTGGAAATCAAATATGGTGGTTACCGGAATTTAGGTTTTCTAAAAAAAACTAAAAAAAACTGTAAATTTGCTCAAGTAGTTTTTTCTTAAATGATCAGTTTAAAGATATATATCCTTTCGGTATTGCTTTTGTTTTCGGGCAGAAGTTACCATCCGGTGCATGTTTCAGTGCTCAATATGGAATACTTACCGGAGAAGTCGATGGTCGATTTATCATTCAAAGTTTTTACAGCAGATTTGGAATTTGCCATAGCCCATAATTTTAATGTGGCCTTAAATTTGGGACAACCCGGTGAGAGTCCTGAGGCTGAGATGCAAATAAACAAATATTTATCTGCAACTTTCAGGTTGATGATTAACAACAATTATCAACTAAAAATTGTTTCTATCAGTAAAGAAACATCTGAAGATGCAACATGGGTGCACGTGTCATTTCCGGTTACAGAACAAATTCATCATTTTACCATTCACAACGCTATATTTATGGATTTATATCAGGATCAGACAAATCTGCTCATTATGACATTAAACAAAAAAGAGACCGGATACCGGCTTGATTTCTATAACCGTGAAATAACTTTAACCAATTAAACCCAGATACAGATTATTTACGCTATGAGAAAAAAAATATTTATCTTATTAACGCTAATCTTTACTGTTTTCGCAGTTAAGGCGACTCATAATCGGGCCGGAGAAATCACCTATCGCCAATTATCCGCTTATACCTTCGAATTTACTGTAACAACATTAACTTATACGCTTAGCGCAGCCGACCGCAGCGAATTGGAAATAACATGGGGCGACAACTCCAGCTCCATAGCGCCACGAGTAACTATAAATAACAACCTTCCGGATTATTATCGAAAAAACACTTATAAGACAACTCACACGTTTCCAGGGCCTGGTATTTACGAAATTGTGATGCAGGATCCGAACCGGAATTTTGGTGTTCTTAATATTCCTAACTCTGTAAATGTACTTTTTGCCATTAAAACGACCATGATTGTAAATCCACAATTAGGCACCAACAATACCCCTGTTTTACTAAACGATCCACGGGATAAGGCTGCCCTTGGTCAGATATTCATTCATAACCCGGCGGCATTTGATCCAGATGGAGATAGTATATCATATAAATTAGCTACTTGTTTACGTGATGGGGGCAAACCAATTGAGAATTACAGTTTGCCAAGGAAGGTAGAGAAGGGCGATACACTTTTTGTAAACCCGATAACTGGCGACCTGGTATGGAACGCTCCCAGGGATACCGGAATTTTTAATATTGCCATGAATATTGAAGAATGGAGAAAAGGCGTAAAAATCAGTAATATTGTTCGCGATATGCAAATTGAGGTTCATAACTCCGATAACAGACCTCCTGTAAACCCACCTTTAAAACCTTGGTGCGTTGAAGCCGGAACCACTATTGCATTTAATATTAAAACCACCGATCCAAACAACGACAATGTTAATCAATTTGCCAATGGTGGTCCATTTGAAGTTAGTAGTCCGGCTTCTTTCAAGCTCGACACGGCAAATTCAGGAAAAGGATACAGCACATCCCTGTTTACCTGGAAAACCAATTGCAGCCATGTACGAAAACAACCTTACATTGTTGTTATAAAAGCTGAAGACAATAATCCCCAACTCAGACTTACTGATACTGATAATTTTACCATTATGGTGCTATCTCCGGCACCAAAAAATCTGAAGGCTTACGGAAGCAATAATTCTATCATATTAAGTTGGTCCAAAAATAGTTGTACCAATGCTTCAGGATATTCTATTTACAGGGCTTCGTCACCAACATCGCTTGTAATTGATAGTTGTGCAGGAGGCATCCCTGCCGATTCGGAATACAAAAAAATTGGTATCATTAAAAGTATCAATGATACTAGCTATGTTGATAACAATCAAGGGACTGGATTAAGTTTAGGAGTAAACTACTGTTATCGAATAGTGGCCACATTTGCCGATGGAGCATTAAGTTATCCTTCCGTTGAAACATGCGCTACTCTCAAACCTGG
>JANXXY010000348.1 GCA_025350365.1 Bacteroidales bacterium
GGCGAACTGCATATCGGTGGTCGGGTGCATGTGTTGTTCGTGCACGGCCACGAGCCGATCGCCGTGCAGACCTGGCGCAGCGTGATGCAAAATCCGGAATTAAAAGCCATTATTATCGAACTGAATGGAAGTGGAGGCAAGTATGGTATTATGGATGAAACCATTCACCAATTTCTTGCCACTTTTGACTTTAAACCATACAATTACAATCCTTTTAAACGAACTTTAATGGAATTGCCATCTTTTAACCCAAATGGAAACACCATTTATGTTCGGGATCTTGATTTTGTCCGGGAAAGGGTTGAAGGTCAGCGGAAAATAAAAATACATTCAATAGAATTTTAAGACCTTACTCCCAACAAGGGCATCGATATGCCAACTATTTTACTTAATTTAGCAGACAGCTTTAAATCAACGAGGTATGAACTATGTAATTAAACTTCCTCTGATTGCATCGGCAATTAAAGAGACTTTTCCGGAAATTCCCTTTGCCCATATTTTTGGCTCATCAGTAAATGGCATGGTTAAACAAGGTTCTGATATAGACATTGCAATATGGTATAATGGTACAGACCCCTTTTTTAAGGTTAAAATAGTAGAAACCCTTGAACCAATTTAAAGAATATACCTATTGATATAGTAAATATTTGTAACGCTGATCCTATATTGGCACATGAGGCACTTGCAGGTAAAATTTTATTTGTAAGGGAGGAGCAAAAATTAAATTACGCTTCATTTTACACAAAAATTTTAGCCGAGTATGAAGATAGAATGTATTGGATAAAAAAACAATTACAATACCGTGGTTATGAAGTACAATGGAGTAATTGAGGCCAAACTTCGAACAATTGAAGAAAAACTTACCGATATTGAGGGTTGGCAGATTAAATCGCTTGAACAGTTAAAACAGAGTTCGATGTTGCGTAATGGAATTTTATTCACGAAATCAGAAATAGCTGAATGGTACAGATAAAAATACTTCTCATTGAGATACGTAAGGCCGTGTTGAGAAAAGCAACAAAAGTTAGCGGAATGCTATTGACAAAAAAAATAAAAAATTGAAAAAGTTACTTATTATTTATCCCCACTGGTATCCGTCTAATTTGGCTGGCGTACATCGTGCACGTCTTACAGGCAATTATCTGAACGAATTTGGTTGGAAACCAATTATTCTGACAGTTAAACCCGAATATTATGAGGAAGTTCCAGACACCGATATGCATCGTTTGTTTTCTCCTCATTTTACCGAGTACCGGGTTGATGCATGGAAAGCCGGAAAGCCACGTTTGATTGGAGATATTGGATTGCGAGCCTTTTGGTCCTTATATAGAAAAGGGAAGGAAATTATTCGTGATGAGAAACCTGATTTTCTTTGGATTCCGATTCCTTCTTTTTATACGGCATTATTAGGACGTTTGCTTAATAATAAAACTGGCATCAAATATGGGATTGATTATATTGACCCATGGGTTCGAGACATTAGTAAGGATGGATCGATACGCGCTCATTTGAGTTTATGGATTGCAAAGCTTTTAGAACCAATCGCTGTAAAAAAGGCCAGCCTCATTACGGGTGTAGCCTTTGAATATTATAAGCCGGTACTCGATAGAAATTTTCGAATCAAAAACCAAAAACCAAGGGCTAATAATCATTACCCGGAAATTTCAACAGATATACAAAGTTCAAGGTTAAAGGTAAGAGATTCAGAGTACATTATTCATAATTGCGAATTTCCTTATGGTTTTGATCCGCATGATCATGAAATAGATTTACCGGGGTTGAAATTGCCATGGGACGATCGGCCAGGTTGCAAACCCATTGTGTATGCCGGCGCGTTTATGCCGAATTCGCAGATGTTTCTTACTGTATTTTTCAAAGCGTTTGCAGCACTTGATCATTCCGGACAGGTTTCGGAAAATGTGCATCTATATTTTTTGGGAACCGGGCTGTATCCGCACAAACGGATAACTGCCTACGCAGCGGATTATGGAATAGAAGCCAGGGTGACGGAGATTCGGGACAGGTTTCCTTTTCTGCATATTCTGAACTTTCTGGCTAAATCTGATAAATTGTTGATCATTGGTAGTACCGAAAAGCATTATACTGCCTCTAAGACCTTTCAGGTAATTCTAAGTAAGAGGCCGTTTTTGGGTATGTTTCATTGCGAAAGCACCGCCGTTCAAATTTTGAAAGAAACAAAAACGGATGGTTATTTGATACGCTATCGTCCGGATGAAAAGGAAGAAACATTCTATTTAAATACCGAAAATGTTTTACATAAATTTGTAGTTGGTAAAGAAAGCTGGATTCCGGAATATTCGGCGTTGAATTCTTATTCGGCGAGAGATTCGGCAAGGGCTCTGTCGGGAGCTATGGAAGGGTATTGATTTTAAAATTTTAGCGATCTGCAATAAATGAAACGACTTGCCATCATCACCACACACCCTATCCAGTATAATGCACCGTTTTTTAGAAAACTAGCGGAGAGTGGGGAGATTGACTTAAAAATTTTTTACACCTGGGCCAGAGGCGCGGGTGATAAACACGACCCCGGTTTCGGACAAACTGTGGAATGGGATATTCCATTGCTGGAAGGATACCCTTATATGTTTGTTAAAAATATTTCCGTCCGCCCCGGGTCACATCATTATAAAGGGATTATTTGTCCATCCCTTATTGATGAAATTAAAGCTTATTATCCGAATGCTATCCTTATATATGGCTGGCATTTCCATGCTCACCTGCGGGCTATGCGGTATTTCAAGGGTAAAATACCGGTTTGGTTTAGAGGCGATTCCACGCTGATGGATTATGATTATAAAACGCTAAAAGAGGTATGTAGTTTTTTTATAAATAAGAGTCAATTGGCAAGAACCAGAAGCCTGAAAGATTATGAGACATCTGGAACACCGAATCTTGGGAAAGTTGAATTTTTGAATCATAAATTACAAATCACAAATTTCTTTATTGCGATTTTCAGCTTTCTTAAATTTACACTTCGTAAATTGTATTTGACTAATATATTTCGACACATCGACAAAGCTTTTTATGTTGGAATTCATAACAAAGCTTATTTTAAAGCGCATGGCTTAAAAGAAGAACAATTAATACACATGCCTCATGCAGTAGACAATGAGTTTTTTAGTCTACATCATGATTCACGGGAAAAGACAGCCCGGGATTGGCGAAAAACCTTGGGAATAGCAGACAACGATTTTGTGGTTTTGTTTGCAGGCAAGTTCGAACCAAAGAAAAACCCGGAATTACTCGTTAAAGCTATCATCGAAATAAACGAACAAGCCATTACTACCTCTCATCTACAAATTTTCAAATTTTCAAATTTTCAAATTCATTTAATCATGGTTGGCAACGGTATTCTTGAACAAGAACTTCGACATCTGACCGATACGAAAAAATACATTCATTTTCTCCCATTTCAGAACCAAACAAATATGCCGGTAGTATATCGGCTGGGCAATGTTTTTTGCCTACCTTCAATAAGCGAAACTTGGGGATTGGGTTTGAACGAGGCATTAGCCTCCGGAAGACCGGTGATCGCATCAGATAAGGTAGGAGGTGCCCCAGACCTGATTACTGATGGGGTGAACGGGTATATTTTTCAAAGTAACAATCAAAGGGAGTTGCAAGGGAAAATTATGCTTGCTATTAAATTAGTGGCCAGTGAATTTGATGATATTAGCATCGTTGAAACTATGAAAAAATCCTTTAGCATGAAGCTAAATACTCAGGTGCTGATAAAATGTTTATTTAAACACTAATATGTTGTATATTAAGGTTGTGAGAACGGTTTCCAATTTGTTTGGATCACTTATTGCCTTTTTTTAGAAAGGGGTTTGGGTTAATAAATATTTTTGCCTCTCTCTTATGGCTCTTAACTTACAAAGTTTGGCTTGAAATTTTTTCGAATATTTCCCGTTTGAGGGAATGGAACGTTGCTTACGATGAATATTAATTTACCATCTTGTTAAACTTGTGTTTTTAATGCAAAAATACTTCCTTCAATATTTGGTGGCTCTTATTTTAGCTACCATGCTTCTCCTCTCATCTCATGAATGGTACGAGGTGGTGGCGGTAAGTGTATTTTTTTTTATGGTGTACAAGTTTGTAAGCGATCTGGGAACCGATATCTCCATCAAAAACATTCTGGCTCTCATTTGCATCATGCAATGGTTGCTGGGACCGGTATTGGGGTATGCATATAATGATTATATAAATTCTGACTACCAGATGCACCTTCCTAAGGAGACTTTTTTTGGTTATGCACTACCGGCTACATTGTTGCAACTTACCGGCCTTTACCTGCCCTTTGGAAGAAAGCCAAAGAACCTCGATTTCAAAAACTATCCGGTGGATTGTTATAAAAAAGGAAGATTTCTCATCCTGCTTGGCTTTTTAGGAGATCTTACATCGTTAGGATTTGTTTCGTTCATCCTGGGTGGATTAAAATTTGTTGGATTGTTTTACATGTTTGCATCAACGCATCCTTACCGAAAGTATTGGTTAGCCCTGGTGTTCGGCTCCATTTTTTTAAGCTCTATTGGTCAGGGAATGTTTCACGATATGTTGTTGTGGGGCAGCTTTTTTCTGATGATGTTTTTCTGGGCCAACCGGAAGAGCATTTTGGTGCGGTTCAGCATTATTCTAGCCGGGTTTTTCTTCATCATGCTACTTCAACTTATAAAGGGTGATTATAGGGCTACAATTAGGGTAGGTAACCCATCTGCTACCTCTAACGTCACAACATTCACCAATATGATTGCCGAAAAAGTCACGGGCGTTGAGTCAATCTTCGCCCCTGAAAATATTTCACAATCCATAATAAGAATCAACCAGGGCTGGATTGTTGATAGAGTGATGGAACATGTCCCTGAAACAGAACCATATGCTTATGGGTCAACTATTTGGGATGCCGTTGTTGCCAGCATTTTCCCTCGTTTTCTGATGCCCGATAAAGGGATTGCCGGAGGTCGAAACAATATGTTACAATATGCAGGAGTTCAGTTAAATTCAAATACAAGCATGGATATTAGCCAGATAGGTGAGGCGTATGCCAATTTTGGTGTTGCAGGAGGCATCATATTTATGTTTTTGTATGGGCTTTTTCTGAATGGGATATTATATTTCATTCAAAAAAAGAGTTTGCGGCATCCCGATCTTATCTTTTGGGTTCCGTTAATTTTTCTTCAGATTGTGAAAGCCGAAACGAGTTTTATGACCATATTAAACCATCTGACAAAAACGGCGCTGGTTACCTGGTTTTTCTTTTCATCCTATGGTGAACAGTTGTTTAATGTGTGGTATGCACGTAAACGGGTTAATACGCCAATGATGCCTGCGATTATGGAGGATACCAATAAAAATGAGGAAGTTACAGCACCAACCACTAGACCGGAATGAGGTTCTGCCGGTCAGCGTTTGTTCACAACTTGTTTGTTTTTATAGGTGAAGAGATAACTTCGTGAAGTTTAGGCTGTGCTTACAAAGGTCATATAAAATCAGGTACAACCTGAAGGATATAATCGACTTAGGCACAGCCCAAGCCGAACGGGAGTTATTTCTGTTAATAAGTCAATAAAATCCAATTCGTTCGTTGTCTGGCAGTTTGCAATCTGAATAAAGTTTAAATACCTTTACTATAAAAATGGACTATAATAATTATATTGTCCAAAATCCGGATGTAATGTCATCTCATCTTTTTTGGGATATTGATCTCAGTAGGTTTGATATGGAAAAAAATAAACGGCTCATTGTAGAAAGGATATTTATGATGGGTAACAAATCAGAAATACGTAACATTATTCAATTTTATGGGTTAGAAACTATAAAAAAGGAAATTGTTAAAGCTGGAAACCTCGATAAAAAGACCCTAAACTGGGTTAGTATATTTTTAAAAATTCCTAAAAGTAAATTTACATGTTTCATAAGGAAACAGTCAACAGCAGTATATTGGAACTTCTGATTTCGCTTCAGGAGGAACCGATTTTACAAGGTTTTTATTTAGCCGGAGAAACTTCATTAGCTATTCAAATGGGTCACCGAAAATCGATTGATATCGCTCTGTTTGCACAAATATCTTTTAATAATCAAGCCCTGTTAGAATATCTGGAAGAAAAATATCAATTCCAATTGTATTATATTTCTTCTAACACATTAAACGGAAGCGTCCACAGTATAAAAGTAGAGAAACTTACACACAAATACCCTTTGGTTAATAACATAGTTAATTCTGACCATGTGAAACTATATTCTAAAGAAGATATTGCAGCTATGAAGTTAAATGCTATTGTAGGCAACGGAATGCGTTTAAAAGATTTTATTGATGTTTATTTTCTGCTTAAATACTACACATTAACTGAAATGATTGGTTTTTATCAAGCCAAATATACTTTGCGTAATGATATTCATGTTTTGAAAAGTTTGATTTATTTTAATGATGTTGATGTAAACGACTGGCCGATTCTGGTTGAGGAGCCAAAATTGACTTTCAACAGAATAAAAAAACAAATTTCAGAACATGTGAATAATTATACAAAATCTGAGTTAACCTGAACAATTTTTTTATTGCTCAATGCACATTTCGCCTGAAGTATTATGATCAAAACCGTTTTTTTCTTTCGAAAGCCCATAAAGGGGTATCACAGTATTGAGGAGCTTTTCCTTACGATTATGGGAACTTTGCCCATTGATATTTTACCGGTGGTTAAAAAGATGCCTTTTACTAGTACCGGTTTGGTGAGGCGGTTGGTAAACCTTTGGATGGCTCCTTTTTATCAGGGCAACATCAACCACATCACAGGCGATATTCATTATATTGCCTTGTTTCTCAGAAAGCGAAAAACTATCCTTACGATACACGACCTTGAAATTATTAACCGTAGCAATCCGTTGAAAAGGGCGCTGATTTTGTTTTTCTGGTTCAGGCTCCCTGCAAAGCGGGTGGCATATATTACTGTAATATCGGAATTCACCAAACGCGAATTGCTGCGTTATATAACTATTTCGCCCGATAAAATCAAGGTTTTGCCTAACTGTGTACCCGGAACAATAACATTCTGTCCCAAAACCTTTAATGATCAATGCCCGGTCGTCCTTCAGGTAGGTACAAAGCACAATAAAAATATCTCAAATGTGGTGCAAGCTCTGGAAGGCATCAATTGCAAACTGGTGATTCTCGGTGAATTGGATTCCGGTCAGGTTGAACTGCTTAAAAAACACCGGATTTTTTATGAGAGTTATTCACAGCTAAGTTATGAAAGCGTGCTGGAGCTCTATAAACAGGCCGATATGTTGATTTTTGCATCAACCTACGAAGGATTTGGTCTGCCTATTCTCGAGAGTCAGGCGATGGGGCGACCAGTAGTTACATCAAACATCTCGAGCATGCCTGAGGTAGCCGGTGATGGCGCCTGTATGGTTGATCCATTTGATGTACGCTCAATACACGAAGGAATATTGAAGGTGATGAATGATGTCGCTTACCGCGATGAATTGATAACCAGAGGACGTGCAAATGCTGATAAATTTAAACCCACCGTCATTGCTGAACAATATGCCCGTCTTTATCGTCAGGTGTATGATGAATACAAGTTACATTAAGCCGAACGGAAGTAAAGCCCAAGCGGAACGGATTATATATATTCAGGCACAACCTGAAAAGGATATAATAGACTTAGGCACAGCCCAAGCCGAACGGAAGCTTAGACATATCTCAAGCCGAACGGAGCCTAGCCGAACGGAAGCTTATAATATGTTTCAATAAATTTCCACGTATTTCATATATTTCCACGTATTTCTATTTATTTCTATTTACTTCAATGTATTTCTATTTACTTCAATGTATTTCTATTTACTTCAATGTATTTCAATGTAATTCAATGTATTTCAATGTACTTCAATGTACTTCAATGTATTTCAATGTATTTCAATTTACTTCAATTTATTTCAATTTGTTTCCACGTATTTCAATTTATTTCAATTTATTTCAATTTGTTTCTATATATTTCAATTTATTTAATTTATCAGTTAGCAAATGTGCGGTATCAATGGAATAGTTTCTTTTAAGCGAGGTTCTCAATACAGGGAAAATGTTACGCATATGAATCAGGCTCTGGCTCACCGTGGTCCTGATGACGAAGGGATATGGAACGATGAGCACATTGTACTTGGTCACCGGCGGCTAGCCATTATTGATCTTTCCGAGGCCGGCCGGCAGCCCATGGTAAGCGCCAACGAAAGGTTCGTGTTGGTTTATAACGGGGAGATATATAATTTCAGAGAGTTGCGACAACTTCTTTCGGAATACCCATACCGCACTCAAACCGATTCGGAAGTTATTCTGGCAGCCTTTCAGCGATGGGGTGTGGATTGTGTGAATCATTTTAACGGCATGTTTTCGTTTGCCATTTGGGATCGCCAAATAAAGCAACTTTTGCTGGTGCGCGACAGGCT
>JANXXY010000387.1 GCA_025350365.1 Bacteroidales bacterium
GCCCCAGGGCGAGGTCACGAAGGCTTCGGCATTTTCCTTGATCGGATGCGGAAAAACCTTTCCTAGGCCTCGTCCGTCGCCCAGGGCCTCAGAAGGCAATGTTATCGAATCAGTTGAGGCACTCGACATTAAAACCGGAGACAAACTAATTTTCAGTAATGCCGACTGCCAGTTTGGTTATCGTAACAGCATATTTAAGCACGAAGCCAAAAATAAATACATTATTATCTCCGTGGTATTTAAACTCAGAAACCAACCGGCAATACTTCTGAACTACAAAGATGTGATGGAAGAATTGAACAACTTCCCGGAAGTGTCAGTTGCCACTGTTAGGCAATCTATCATCAATATTCGTCGGCGCAAACTTCCTGATCCTGCGGAATTCGGAAATGCAGGCAGCTTTTTTAAGAATCCTATCATTTCAACCAATTTATTTCAATCTATTAAAGAGAAGTTCTCGTCGGTGCCATCATTTCCGGTTGATAAAGAGTTAGTTAAAATACCTGCTGCATGGTTGATAGAAACCTGCGGATGGAAAGGAGTGCGTGAAGGAAACGTCGGCACTCACGAAAATCAGCCATTGGTAATTATTAATTATAATGGCGCTACCGGCACAGAAGTTGTTCAATTGGCAGAAAAAATCCATAATTCCGTTTCGCAACGGTTTGGAATTGAACTAGAATTGGAAGTTAATGTGATCTGATTTTGGTTTGGATCAATAATTATAATAACTTTATCGAAAAGCATTTTATTTATGACAAAGTTTGTAGGTGTTTTAACCTCCGGGGGCGACAATCCAGGATTAAACGCGGCGATTCGCGGATTAGGAAAAGCAGCGCTAGGCTGTTATGGCATGCAGGTGATTGGTTTCAGAGATGGTTTCAGGGGGCTTATGGAAAACCGCTCGGTAACTCTTGATGGCAAAATGCTGTCGGGCATCCTCACTCAGGGAGGAACAATTTTAGGAACTAGTCGTGACAAACCTCATAAAATGCTGGTTGGAGGCAAAGAAATGGACATGACACAAGCCATTGTTGAGAATTATCACCGCAATCATCTTGATGTGCTGGTGTGCATTGGTGGTGGAGGCACTCAAAAAAATGCTTACCGGCTTATGCAGCAAGGTTTAAATATTATTACACTTCCAAAAACCATCGATAATGACGTTTGGGGAACGGATATGACCTTTGGTTTCGACACAGCACTTGAAATTGCTACTGAAGCTATTGACCGTCTGCATTCAACTGCTCAGAGTCATCACCGGGTAATACTTGTAGAAATTATGGGGCACAAGGCTGGTTGGCTGGCATTGGGCGCCGGGTTGGCAGGTGGAGCCGATGTGATTCTGATTCCTGAAATACCTTATGATATTAAAATTGTTGCTGAATCCATCCGCAACAGAAGCCGAAGCGGAAAATCATTCAGCATTATTGCTGTAGCCGAGGGAGCTCTTTCAAAAAATCAGAAAAAGCAAATGGATAATTTTGAAGAAAAATTAAAATCGGCAAAAGACAAAGACGAAAAAAAAGCTGTAAAAAAGTTAATGGAAGAAATAAGCGGAATGAGATCAGGACAAACACTTCGATTGGCTCAAAAACTGGAAGAACTTACCGGCATAGAGTCGCGTATTACCATTTTGGGACATCTGCAACGGGGAGGAACACCTTCATCGTACGACCGCATTCTGGCGACTAAATTGGGAACTGTTTGCGCTGAATATATAAACAGAGGCATTTATGGCGTAATGATCGCTTCCAAAGGTGAAGGTGTGGAGGCTGTTCCACTTGAAGAAGTTGCAGGGAAACTTCGCTGCGTACCTCATGATCACCAATGGATACTAAGTGCAAGGTGGGTAGGAACCTGTTTAGGGGAATAAAAATGTGATGATTTGAAAATTTGAGGATTTGAAGATGAATGAACTTCTTCTCATTTTCAAATTACCTCATTTTCAAATCTTCAAATTACCTAATGCATAATCCCCGCGTTGCTTAAAGCTTTTCGGTATTTCTGGGCATTTCGGTTATGTTGCTCAAGACTACGGGCATAGTTATGGTAACCCGAAAAATCTTCTCTGGCGCAAAAGTACAGGTAGTCATGTCTTTGGTAATTCAACACAGCATCAATTGATGCAATGGAAGGAATACAAATTGGCCCCGGAGGTAATCCCGGATATTTATAAGTGTTATAAGGAGAGTCTGTTTCAAGATGTTTTGTAAGAATTCGTTTAATACTAAAATCACCAAAAGCAAACCGCACCGTTGGATCGGCCTGAAGGGGCATTCCTTTATTCAGACGATTTATGTAAACTCCGGCCATAATAGGTTTCTCCCCGTTTTTCTGTGTTTCTTCCTCAATAATAGAAGCCAAAATTGAAACCTCTATCTGACTCATTCCAATTCGGGTGCATTTATTCAACCGGTTATCGTTCCAGAATTTTTTATATTCGGTATGCATCCTTTCAAGGAATAGGTCAGCCGAAGTATTCCAGTAAAATTCATAGGTATTTGGAATAAACATGGCGGTAACGGTGTGCGAATTGAATCCATACTGACCAAGGTAAACATCGCTGTCCAGCAAATTCAGAATTGAATTATAGTCCGCTTCTATCTGCGAAGACACATCCAAAGCTAAATCGGTTTTAAACCGGACATTATGAAAAATTATCCGCGTGGGTGTTTGTCGGCCTGCCCGCAACATGGTTAGAAGTTCACGATTGCTCATCCCATCCTTTAAAAGATACTTCCCCGGTTTAATATGACTGCCGTAATTCATTTTATCGGCCATCCATTCAAACGATTTCACATCTTGCAAATACTTCTCCTGGGTAAGTGTATTTAATACCTGGTTAAAGGTTGCTTCGGTATGAATAAAAAGAAATGATTGTTCTTTTTGCAGTTCTATCCTTACATTCGGTTTATTAAAGCGCAGATACGCCCAAGTTCCCACTACTACAAATATGAAAAAGCATAATATCAAGCTTATCCAAACTACCTTACCTGCTTTAGACTTAACGTTGCGCTTCACTCTCGATTTACCCATCAGTTTTTTCATTATATTGTGCAAAAATAAAACACTTTTATAAAATTCGGGTATAAAATGAAATTTGTAACAACTCAATTATGGAGAAAAGAAAGAAAATTGCTCTGGTAGCGCACGATACCTGTAAGAAGGATTTAATTGAATGGTTGGAATGGAATTGGAAAGAGGTTTCGCAACACAAACTGATTTGCACAGGAACAACCGGTCGGTTAGTAGAAGAGGCATTGAATCGAAAACAAGATGAACATGGGGAAATGTACCCGTTGAATATTACCAAATTAAAATCCGGGCCATTAGGGGGAGACCAACAACTAGGTGCCATGATCGCCGAGGGCAAAGTAGATATTGTAATTTTTCTTTGGGATCCAATGAACCCCCAACCTCATGATGTGGATGTTAAAGCGCTTTTGCGGATTACCGTTTTATATAATGTTGTTACCGCAACGACAGTATCAACGGCCGATTTTATTATCTCTTCTCCCTTTTTTAACAAAGAATACAAATTAAAGGTAAAGGATTTTAGTGGTTATATGAATAGGAAAATATAAGAGGTTGTTTAAAAAGTACACTTATTGACCAGGATTACAAATCCAGCTCAGCGTATTTATTTAATAATCATTATTATACGCCAGGACGGATTTGCAATCCGTCCTTTCAAAAATGGCTTTTTAGACAACCTCTCAGTACTTATTTCACCTTTGCCAAAACTTCTTTTATCTGTTTAAAAGCTTTAGTAAGCTTTTCATCGGAATTGGCATAGGATATACGAATACAATTAGGTTCGCCAAAAGCATCGCCTGGAACAGTGGCAACAAATGCTTTGTCGAGCAGATAAATACAAAAATCCGTATCGGTTTTGATCGTTATGCTCCCATCGCTTTTACCATAATAATAGCTAATATCCGGAAATACGTAAAAGGCGCCTTCAGGCACATTACATTTGAAACCGGGAATTTCCTTCATCAGACCCAACACCAAATTTCTGCGCCGTTTAAACGCATCATTCATTTCATAAGTATAAGTTTTTTCTGTGGTAAGGGCGGTTAGAGCAGCACGCTGAGCAATGGTTGATGCGTTGGTAGTCATTTGTCCCTGAAGCTTGGAACAAGCCTTTGTTAACCAAATAGGTGCAGCCATATAACCAATACGGTAACCGGTCATGGCATAGGCTTTCGAAACGCCGTTAATAATGATGCAACGTTCTTTTATCTCAGGAAATTCTGCTACTGAAACATGTTTTCCTACAAAGTTAATATGTTCGTAAATCTCGTCTGAAATCACGAAAACCCGTGGATGTTTCATCAACACGTCAACCAGGGCCTTCATCTCTTTTTTGTTGTAAAGACTACCCGTAGGATTTGACGGAGAGCAAAGCATCAATGCCTTTGTCTTCGAAGTTATTGCCTTTTCGAGCTGAGCAGGAGTAATTTTATAATTGTTTTCGAGTGTAGTAGGAATAATTACATTCGTTCCCTGCGCGAGTTTCACTAATTCGGCATAGCTAACCCAGTAAGGAGCCGGAATAATTACTTCGTCGCCTTCGTCAATCAAACACAAAATGGCGTTTGCCAATGAATGTTTAGCTCCGTTTGAAACAATAATTTGCTCAGGTTTATAATCAAGATTGTTTTCGTTTTTAAACTTGGCGGAAATGGCTTTTAAAAGATCGGGATAACCATTTACTGCCGAATAAAAGGAGTAATTTTCGTCAACTGCCCTTTTAGCTGCCTCTTTCACATGAGGTGGGGTAAAAAAATCAGGTTCACCAACGGTAAGGTTGATGACATCGACGCCTTGAGCCTGCAAGTCCTTGCTTTTTTGGTTCATGGCAATTGTTTGAGATTCGCTCAAACTGTTAATTCTTTTTGAAAGATGTTCCATAGAATCAAATTTATCTTTATTCTTCGTTTTTATCGCTTAAAATTACGTTTTTTATATAATAGTTAATGAATAATTTCGTTGATTTGTGTAAATAAATTGATCTTTAATCATGCTTGACGTCCTGAAATACACCATTCCATCGTTGGTTCTCTTTCTTACCGTGTTTTATATCCTTCATTCTTACTTTGAGGACAATGAAAAGAAACGTCAGATAAAAACAGCGTTAAAAAATAGAAAACTAATCACACCGCTGCGTCTTCAGGCTTACGAGCGCATTGTTCTTCTGCTGGAGCGTATTTCACCGGAATCGTTAATTATGCGTGTAAGTATAACCGGAATGACCAGCAAAAAGTTGCAAACGGAAATGCTAAGCTCTGTGCGTGCCGAATTTGAGCACAATCTATCGCAACAACTTTATGTATCGAACGAAGCCTGGGAAATGATTAAGAGCGCTCGTTCCAATACCATTAGACTGATTAATAGTGCAGCGGATAAGGTGCCAGCCGATTCTCAGTCAATGCATTTAAGCACCACCATCCTCGAAACGGTAATGGAGATGGAGAAAACACCTTCAGCCAATGCAATCGATTTTCTAAAGAAGGAAGTTCAGAAGTTGTTTTAACCTCACTGGTTGCCTTACCGCATTTTTCGACAGACCGGCGACATCAGATAAGTGTAGTTGAAAACTAGGGTTATATAATTGAATGTCTATTAGTTATGAAAATAAAACTCTGACAGGATCTTCGGACACTGTCAGGTTTCTCGGCTTTAGTTTGACCTTCCAGAGTCGATAGACCTGGAAGAGTCTAATAGAACCACTAATTAAATGACATTGTTATATAATTATTAATTCTTTAGTACCCAGCCCAATTCGAAAAATCATAATTTTTATAAGCATCACATTTTGAGCATAAAAGAATTTTTTCGCGTTCGCCATGGCTCAGATATTCGCGATATTTCTGATTGGATTCGCCAAGCCAAATTTCTTCTACCGTATTTTGGGTTACATTACCAACAATGCCTCGGCCAAATGCGTCCCAACAACAAAGGGTAGCATTACCATCTGTCATAAAAAACATTTCGTCACGAATTTTCAAACATGGTGCTCTGTGAGGTTCAGTTTGACCGGTCCACGGCCAATCATAAAGTGGAGTTACAGTTGCTTTATTCACAAATTTGCTCCAATACTCTACAAAATCCTTGTGTTCATGACGATTTTCATCGAGATCAATGATCCTCACCTCAATGAAAGTATCGCTTTTTTGTCGGTTTCTCTCATCAATAAAACGGTGTATGTTTTCAACAATCTTCTCGAACTTTCCACCCCTGCCGCTTGCTTTGAATGATTCAGCGGTATGACCATCCAGACTAAACCTTACCCAATCGATATTTGAAGCAATAAGAGCCTCTACATCAGTTTTTACAGCCAGATTTCCATTGGAATTGAATTCAACCTTTGCCGTGGGATCTTGCTTTATATAACGGACAATTTCCGGCATCCTGGGGTCAATCAATGGTTCGTTGATCATAAATGGCCGGTATATAATGCCTTTACCACGGCTTTCATCAATAATTTTCTTCCAAACCCAATCCTCCATATAATTTGGACCACGTTCCATTTCTTCGTGAGGGCAGAACACACATTTACTGTTGCATACGACCGATGTTTCAATCTGTATGTATTTAGGAAATAAAATCATAAGTTTCTTTTAATTTTTTAATAATTATTTGGGTTGCCCCTATGTTTTGTTCAATTAAATTTTTTGCCTTGTTACCTGTTTCAACTCTATCAGTTTCATTGCTTACAAACCGATCTAAAAGTGTTTCGAGTTCCACCGAGTTTGAGCCACTAAAAGCAAAACCTTTTCGTATTAGCTCAATTGCTTCGAAAGAATTATGATACTCCGGACCAAACACCACTGGTTGACCGAATACAGCCGGTTCCATCACATTATGAACCCCCGAACTAAAACTCCCGCCTACATAAGCCAATTGTGTTTGCTTGTATATGCGTGCCAATATTCCAATAGTATTAATAATGGCTGCACGTTTTGTAGTTCCTCCGGCATTTTCAAATGATGTATAACGCTCGCTTTCTATTCCGGCATTATTCAGTATATTTTCAATATCAGTTATATGATTTTCATGAAGTTCGTGAGGAACAAGTATCAATTTAAGATAGCCGTATTTTTTATAAAGGTTAATAAGTGCAGGCAGTAAGTGCTTTTCGTCAGCCGGCCAAATACTCCCTGTAATTAACTTGACGCCGGAGTTGTCCTTGAAAATCACTACCTCTCCTGAGGCCCTTACCTTTTGTGCCTTGTTGAATACCTGATCGAACCGGGTATCTCCGGCAACTACCATGCGTTCGGGATAAGGGAAAACCTGTAAAAACCGGTTTCGGTCTATTAATGAAATGGGGAAAATTAACGAAATATTTTTATACACAAACCAGTTTAATATTTTCGACAATCCTTTGTCGCGACCTGAGTTTGACGACAGAGTGGCGGCTGTTAACACTACCGGAATATTCATTTTACCGGCGATATAAAGATGTGCCGGCCAAATATCAAATTTCGAAATCACCCACAAATCGGGCTTAACAATGCGGATAAACCGTCTTGCATTCGCAAAAGAATCTATCGGAAGATATGTTTTAAAATCCACGTTGGGGTGGCGTTTCACATAATTATATCCCGAAGGTGAAAAAAAGCTAACCAACACAAAAATATCGGGTCGACCGGTTTTTATTTCATCAATAATAGGAACTGCCTGCTCCCACTCCCCAACTGAAGTACAATGAAACCAAATTCGTTTTTGATCAGGCTTAACCTGAGATAAACGTTCGCTAAGATTAAGAAAAAGGTTCTTTCTTCCGATTCTACCAAGCTTCATCTTGACATTAAAGAAGCTCCCGGTAAAAAAACCAAATTTGAAAACGGGTATAAAAATAAAATTGTACAGGATAATAATCAGTTTCCCCATTTTAAATATTTAATTTGGAATGGTTAGAAATTTCATGGCTGCTTCTTCTATATCATCAACCTGTATCTCAGTCATACAGCGAAAATGTTTTTTAGGACAATAGTTTAAACCATTATGAGTGCAAGGTCTGCAAGATACCATTTTTTCGACAACCACACTTTTTTCGGGAAGCGGAAAATATCCCAATTCTTTGGTCGTAGGTCCGAAAATGGCAACAACTGGAGTATTTTGCGATTGAGCCATGTGCATCATGCCGGAATCGTTCGTGATTGCCAACAATGCCATTTTAAGAAAAGCAGCCGATTGCAGAAGTGAAAATTGACCTGCGAAACTAAAACACCTGTTTATCATAAAGTTAATAATGCTTTCACACAGATCGACATCCTTTTGACCACCATGAAAGGAAACACTAAATCCTTTTTCAATCAATCGATCTGCTAATTGTGCAAACCTCTCCGGAAGCCATTGTTTATTGGAAAAACTGGCGCCCGGACAAATTACAACCATTTTTTCATCTATCCGGCAAAGTGCATTAGATAAAGCGATATTTACTTTCTCCAAATCGTCATGCGTAAATTTAACTTCGGTACCAAGATGATCATAAATTACTCCAAATTGTTTAACCGCTTCAAAATAACGAAGATATACCGGTTGAATATTTTTATATAGATTGATTCCAAACTTCACCAGAAGAGTCCGACGAAAAATATATTTTGAATAAGTTGATGAACTGGCGTGGGATGAAAATTTAAGAATCGTACTTCGTATGTTTTTATGTATATCAACAATATGATCATATCCGGAATCTCTGATTTTATCTTTAACAGGATCCATTCCTGCTTCTTTGTCAAACACTATTAGATGATTAATATGAGGGTTATTTTGCATCAGTTCGGCAAACTGCTTTTTAACCATAAAGTCGATTTGAGCATTCGGAAATGCTTGTCGAATTGCCCGTACCAATGGTGTTGCGATAATAATATCTCCAATGGAACTGAGACGGATAATTAATATTTTATTTAGTGTTCTGATTACTTGAATGTTTACTTGTTACAAGTTTGGCCAAGGTTTTACCTTTGTCGATTCTTAGTTCAGCTAAGGTTTTACCTTAGTCGAATATATCTTTTAGAGGCTATAGCCTGTTTTATTATGACGGACGAGATAGAACCTCGTTCGAACAGAATTCAGAGCTCTTTTCAAAACATCTGCAAATCGTACAATTTCTTATAATAGCCATTTAGTTCTATCAATGCATCGTGCTTGCCACGTTCAACAATACAACCTTCGTGAAGCACACAAATTTCGTCAGCACTTTTAATCGTTGATAATCGGTGGGCAATTACTATTGAAGTGCGATTTTTCATTAGGTTCGTCAGCGCCTCCTGTACCAGAAATTCCGATTCAGTATCAAGGGCAGAGGTGGCTTCGTCAAGGATAAGAATTGGCGGGTTTTTAAGCACGGCGCGTGCAATACTGATGCGTTGTCTCTGGCCTCCCGAAAGTTTAGAGCCCCTGTCCCCAATATTAGTTTCGTATCCGTTTTCCGTTGATCTTATAAAATCATGAGCATTAGCCACTTTAGCAGCGGAAATCACTTCTTCTAAGGTCGCCGATTTCACTCCGAATGAAATATTATTAAAAAAGGTATCATTAAACAAAATAGATTCCTGATTAACATTACCCATTAAATCGCGTAAATCGACCATCTTATAATCTTTTATGGGCACACCGTCAAGTTGAATTTCTCCGTTCTCGACATCGTAGAACCGCGGAATCAAATCCACCAATGTTGATTTGCCTGACCCTGACTGACCGACAAGAGCTATTGTTTTGCCTTTATTAATTTTCAAATTAATATTTTTCAGAACTTCATTCTCTGAATATTTAAAAGTAACATCCTTAAATTCAATAGAATCTACAAACTCTTGTTTTGAGATCGCATTAGGCTTATCTTTTATGGATACTTCAGCATGTATGATGAAATTGATTCGATGTATTGATGCTATTCCTTTCTGGATACTATACCAGGCATTTGAAAGTGATTTAGCAGGAGTAATAATCTGAGAAAAAACAACCAAAAATGTAATGAATTCTCCTGGTTTTAATGTACTGCTTGAATGAAGAACTTGCGATCCGCCATAATACATAATTATGACTACTACAATTGTGCCCAGAAATTCACTTAAAGGGGTCGAAAGCGACCTCCTGCGGGTAAGTTTGTTTACAATATGAAAATAAGTATCATTAAGGGTACTGAACCTCCCCGACATCTTTTTCTCAGCATTGAATGCTTTTATGATTCGCAAGCCCGAAAGCGTTTCCTCAACCATGGATATCACCTCACCCATTTTTATCTGGCCTACCATCGACTCCTTTTTAAGGTTTTTACCGAGCCAGCCAATAATGCCTCCCCCTATCGGGAGTAAAACTAAAGCAAAAAGTGTTAATTGCGGACTAGTAAATAGAAGATATGTGAGATAAATAAGTATTGTTAACGGATCGCGAAAAACCATATCAAGTGAACTCATGATAGAAAACTTTACCTCGTGCACGTCACTGGTCATGCGGGAAATGATATCCCCCTTTCGTTCATCCGAAAAATAAGCCATCGGAAGCCTTAAAATCTTATCGTATATTTTTTTCTGAAAATCACGTACAACCCCGTTTATGATTGGTGCCATCCAGTAACTTCCAATATAACTAAATGTCGTTTTAAAAAAAGTGAGCGTAATTAAAAGAAGACTAACAATAAGTAAAGCTTTTGCTTCGCCTTGGGTGTCGATAATTTGATTTAAAAAATAATATAAATTAGGTTTAAAATTATCAAACGTCCACGGCAGTAGTTTTCCTAGTTTTGCAATTTTTTCATTACCCGCAGTTTTAAACAGAATGTTAAGAAACGGATAAACCATGGCCAGTGAGCCCAATGAAAAAACAACTGATAGTAAATTAAAGCCAATATTACATGCAGCATATTTTTTATAAGGAAATATAAACCTAATCAAATTCAAAAAATTACGCATGGAAAACTTCTAAATTATATTTGGGAAAACTTCTTTTTTGAATAATTTTGCAAACTTACTAAAAATTCATTCATACTTCTATGATCAGTATAATTACCGCAATATATAATCAGATATCCATGAACAAATTGTTTCTCGAATATTTGAATCGCTATACCCATAATAAATTCGAACTTATCATTATTGATAATGGTTCCACCGATGGAAGCGATGATTATTTTGAGAAAAATGGAGCGGTAGTAATCCGCAACGAGGCTAACTATTCCTACCCTCATTGTATGAACCAGGGGATAGCTAAAGCAACATACGATAATCTTGTTTTTTTGAACAACGATTTGCTGGTATCAAAAGATTGGGATAAAAAAATTCTGGAAATCATGAATTTGCACGGGCTTGAAATTGCAACATGTTGTGCAACAGATAGAGTAGAATCCAACGAAGCTACTTATCGAAGTCAAAAGAAATGGAAATATATACGGAATCCATTGCTATTCCTATTTGGACCAGGGTATTATAACCTAAAACTAATGCATTATCTTAACTATGGAAATTGGGATATTTACACGAAGAAAAGATATCAATTATTCGGAAACAAGATAAAAGAAGGTATAGCGGGATCGAACGTTTTTATGAAACATTCTGCTTTGGATAAAATTGGACTGTGGGATATCAGGATACAAAGCGCCGATTTTGATCTTTTTATCAGAGCGAAGCTTCGAAGCATTGAAGTGGGAGATATAAAGCCGGTTAATTTAATTCTCGGAATATATTTCCACCATTTTATCAGACTTACAGTAAAAAGTAACTATCCTCCTTTTAAGGATTTAGCAAATATTATTTCCATCGAAGAAAAGTGGGATGAAGGAATCAATAAAATACTGGAAGAAAGTGGCATGAAAATCCATTAAAATATCCCTGTATATGTTTGAGGTGTAATTCTATGTAATTCAGCCTTTACCATCTCACTCACCTTTAGAGAATTTATAAACTGGTTGATGATCTCGTTGGTCATTTTATTATTTGTGCGGGTAAGCTCTTTTAATGCTTCATAAGGGTTAGGATATCCTTCGCGCCTGAGAATAGTTTGTATTCCTTCGGCAACCACACTCCAGTTTTTTTCCAGATCGTGGTTTATGGCATCGATATTTACAATTAGTTTATCGAGGCCTTTCTGCAATGATTTAAAAGCTATTAAAGTATGAGCTAAAGGAACACCAATATTTCGCAACACAGTGGAATCGGTAAGGTCGCGCTGAAGCCTTGATATAGGCAATTTTGCTGAAAGATGCTCGAATATGGCATTCGCCATTCCAAGGTTACCTTCGGAATTTTCAAAATCAATAGGATTTACCTTATGTGGCATGGCCGAAGAACCAACTTCGTGCTTATTTATTTTTTGCTTAAAATATTCTATCGAAACATAGGTCCAAACATCGCGATTAAGATCGATAAGAATGGTATTGATGCGTTTCATGGCATCGAATAATGCCGCCATATTATCGTAATGTTCTATTTGAGTTGTTGTCTGACTGCGATCGAGACCTAGAATTCCATTCACAAAAGCATTCCCAAATGCTACCCAATCAATTTCAGGATAAGCGATAACATGAGCATTAAAATTACCGATAGCGCCACCGAATTTGGCAGAAAAAGGTATTGTAACAAGCTGAACCATTTGCTTTTTCAATCTCTCAACAAAAACAAAAATCTCCTTTCCAAGCTTTGTAGGAGAAGCGGGTTGTCCGTGAGTATGAGCCAACAAAGGGATGTTTTGCCATTCAACCGAAAACGATTCAAGTTTTTCAATCAGTTTTTCCAAAATAGGCAAATATACCTCCTGAACGGCAACTTTAAGCGAATATGGAACCGCCGTATTGTTAATGTCCTGTGAAGTCAATCCAAAGTGAATAAACTCCTTGCTTGAAGAGAGTCCAAGTTGAATAAACTTTTCTTTGATAAAATATTCAACAGCTTTAACGTCATGATTGGTTATTTTCTCAATATCTTTAATTTGCTGTGCATCTTCAATTGTAAAATCTTTGTAGATAGATCGTAATTGCTCATAATTATCTTTACTGATCTGTTTAAGTTGAGGTAATGGCAATTCAGCCAAAGCAATAAAATATTCAATTTCAACAAACACACGATATCTGATCAGGGCATACTCCGAAAAATAAATAGCCAACTCGTCAACTTTAGAACGATACCTTCCATCGATGGGCGATATCGCCGTTAACATCGTAATCTCCATACTATTTTTACATTTAAAAAACGGTGCAAAGTTATAAAAAATTTAAAGTTTTTTTTCTTAGGAAACTGTATATTTGAGCTAATAAAAAGAAGCAAGATGCAATAATGATATTACTGATTTAATATAAATAATCACTACTGGCCGACTAAAATAATAAGATTCTTCGCTTCGCTCTGAATGACAAATGCTTATGTTAGTTTTTAGTCGGGGGGGATGGTTTGCAGCTAAACCGCAAACCATCCCCTCCGACTAACCATAAATAGCTGATTGTCATTTCGAACGAAGTGAGAATTCTCATTGTAAAATTGTTTCTCGGTTACTACTGATAAATTATCTAAATGGTTCCTTA